>JAHFOX010000079.1 GCA_023261445.1 Planctomycetota bacterium | reverse complement strand
CACGTCCAGACGGTGTCAGCGCAGCTTCCCAGCCCAAGCTCCAGTCGGATATTAATGTCTGTGCTTTTCATGGATTCACTCAGCTTATTCAGGTCGCATCGTGTCGGCATTCCATTAGCAAATATTAGAATCTCGTTAATGCAGAGATTTGTCTTTGATTCGTCCATTTCGACACCTGCATAACCAGCGGCAGAGACGATGCGCCCCCAGTTTGGGTCACCCCCGTTAATTGCAGTTTTTACGAGCGGCGAATCCGCAATGGACCTTGCAATCCGTGTTGCATCACTTTTTGATTTTGCGCCAACAACTTCAATCTGAACAAATTTAGTAGCACCCTCGCCATCTTTGACAATTGCCTTAGCTAAATGGTTAGTTACGTAATCCAAACCTTGTTGAAAGATTTGCAGTTCGGTATTTTTAGAGAGAATATTTACTCCAGAGGCGCCATTTGCCATGATTGCTATGGTATCGTTGGTGCTCATGTGGCCGTCAATCGTAATACGATTAAAAGAAGATTCTACGGCATTTCTGAGACATTCGTTAAGAAGTGGAGCGGCTATAAAAATATCTGTAGTGAGAAAACAAAGCATAGTTGCAAGGTTTGGCGCAATCATCCCTGCACCTTTTGTAATTCCACCGATAGTTACATCTTTGTTATTTATCTTCAACTTAATGGCAATATCCTTTTGTTTTGTATCGGTCGTCATGATTGCCTTAGCCATTGCATCGCCGTGCGCCGGAGTGTTTCCCAAAGATGATGCTGCGGTCTTAATGCCAGATGTGATTTTATTCATCGGAAGGGGTCTGCCAATAATTCCTGTGGAGGCAACCAGAATCTCATCCTTAGAGATTTTCAGGTATTTTGCGGCAGTTTGCGCCATTTCTTCGGCGTCTTTATAACCCTGTTCTCCTGTGCAGGCATTGGCGTTCCCGCTGTTGACAACAAAGGCTCTCAAACGTCCAGCTTGAATAGTTTTTCTGCTATACCTTACAGGCGCTGCATAAATTTGATTTGTCGTGAACAAGGCGGCGCCGGCTGCAGGATATTCTGAGAATACGATTCCCAAGTCGAGACTGTCTTTTACGGTTTTAATTCCGCAATAAGCAGCCCCTGACTGAAATCCCTTTGGGGCAACAATACATCCTGTCGTAATTACTTCCACGTTATAATATACCTTTCCTGCGCGCCGTAATATACAGAATACGCCAACGGAACCTAAAGCAAATTGAGATTTGATCTACTGTGAGGACTGTTGGAAGGGCAAACTCTTTCCGCAGACTATCTAAAAGCAGGATTATAATATAAAAACGGCAGCAGCTACTACGGTAGTCCACAAACCATTTTTATCTCCTCGCGCTGCTTGTGTAATGTTTCTTGTCTTTACAATTTTCCCGCTCATCCTGTAAGTTTCTTTGCGTTCGTCATAATTCTTTGCAGGATCAAATTCAATGCCCAGCGTACTTGCCAGCATGGTAGCGGCGAGGTCTTCTGCATAATCGCCGGATTTATCCTCTGTTTCACCATAAGCATGGTGTTCGCTTAGATATCCATAATGTTCCTGCTCAGAGGGAACGGCCATGCCTACCGAGGCGGAGATCATTCGATTAGGCTCATTGGTAGAATTCTCGCTCATTACGCAAAAAATCACCTGTCCGGATTTAAGCATTGCCGCACCTTGTTCTTTTGTGACAATCTTGCAATTAGGCGGAAAGATACTGGACACCCTTACCAGATTGCATTTTTCAATGTTTGCCTTTCGCAAGGCAAGCTCAAAGGATTGTAATTTATCTTTATGCTTTCCAACGCCCTTTGTAAAAAATACCAACCTCGGTATCATCATAATTGATTTGGCTCCCTCAAATAATTCAAATCAAACAAACTTTTAATCAAATTTCTTTCGTAGTGAATCAAATTTCTAAATGAAATGCAATAGAATTTTCAAAAATTGGCATACATTTTTTCACACATACCAGATTGCCTTAATTTATGCGGATTGCCAGCTTGTTTCCGCCAACTTTTTTAACGCATTTTTTGCACTGCCGGTGTCAATAGATTGTTCAGCGATTTTTAGTCCTTCCATAAAATCCTCTGCCAACCCTCCAGCGATGATTGCGGCGGCGGCATTCAAAAGCACCACATCTCTTTTTGGGCTGTGAATACCATCCAACACCCCCTTGATTGCCATAGCGCTTTCGTCCGGAGTGTTTACTGTCAGGTCAGAAAGATTTGATTTTCTTATACCAAGGTCTTCGGGATTTAAATAGTAACTTTTTATGTTGTTTTCAACAAGTTCACAGACTTTGGTCTTGTCTGTGGTTGTTATCTCATCCAAACCGTCCAGCCCATGCACAACAAAGGCATGTTTATCTCCGAGCCGTTTCAATGTCTCGGCCATAATAAACGTCAGGTGCTCACTGTACACGCCTAGTATTCGGTGGGCGGCGCCCGCAGGATTTACCAAAGGTCCGATAATATTAAATATAGTGCGAATCCCGATTTCTTTTCGAGGACCAATAGCATGTTTCATTGCCTGATTCAGCATAGGGGCAAAAAGGAATCCAATATTAGCTATTGCTATACATTTTTCAACCACCTTGGCATCAGCTTCAATGTTGACGCCTAATTGTTTTAACACATCTGCACTTCCGCATTGGCTGGAAGATGCCTTGTTGCCATGTTTAGCCACCTTAAGACCTGCCCCTGCAACGACAAAAGCAGCCGCCGTAGAGATATTAAACGTGTTTCTGGCATCCCCACCTGTTCCACAAGTATCAATTACAATTCCATCGCCAGCTTTGATTTTGACAGCTTTTTTTCTCATTGCCATTGCACACCCTGTAATCTCCTCGACGGTTTCCCCTTTCATACGCAAGGCTGTAATAAAAGCGGCTATTTGCGCATCCGTAGCGTTTCCTTCCATTATTTGCATCATTACGTCTCTGCTCTCTTCGAAACTGATGTCCTGACTATTCACCAACCTAGATATAATTTCTTTTATAGACATACCCTATTTTACAATATGATTTTTTTACTTGACGTATAAAATAATATAAATTAGAATGGCAAACTAAAATATCTATAAATAAAATTTAACGAAAGGATAATTGGGCTATTTATGGCAAAAATACAAATAACACACGACGAAAATATTAAGGAGGCATTAAGAAGATTTAAAAAAATGTGCGACAAAGAAGGTATCATTAATCAATCTAAACGTATGGCTTATTTTGAGAAACCTTCGGAAAAAAAGCGTCGTGAGGAGAGTCGTAGGGTAAAAAACATTAAAAGGGCGCAAAAATTAGGCATTTCAGGGTTAGCAAGTCCTACTCGTCCTCAAAAGAATAATTATTCTAAATATTCATCTTCACATTAAACATTGGAGCTCCACTTTAACTTGGGCGCATCACCCCACAAGAGCTCCAAATCGTAAAAATTACGCATATTCTTATCGAAAAGATGAACAACCACATCTCCATAGTCTATGAGTATCCACTGCGCTTCTGCATATCCTTCTATGCCTATCCTATTATTAATACTATAACTATGAAGTTTTAAGTCTACATCATTTGCAATACTTTGCAATTGCCGTTTGTTAAAGCCACTGCAAATAACAAGAAAATCTGTAATAAACGTCAATTTTCGTACATCAAAGACCAAAATGTCCTCAGCCTTTTTGCTGTCGGCAATTCTGGCACAAAGAATGGCAATTTCCTCTGAATCTAAAGTTGCGGTTACTTTTGAAAGATTATCTCTTCTGTTTAATAATCTGTCCTTCAAAACCTGTATCCATTTCGTATTGACCTAAGGGCTTAATTTCCGCCAGACTGCTTCCACAATAGTAACAAAATCTTGCGAATCGCGGGTTTGCATCCGTACAATTTTCACATCTTTGATATAATAGTGTGCCGCACAAGATGCAGAAATTTGCTCCTTTTACGTGATTATCATATTGACAATTTGTATTAGGGCATATTCTATCGTCTCTTTCTGTAATTACATTACCCGACATAACTACCTCCCATTCAAGATGGTATTTCTAAAATTTAACCGCAGTCTTGAAAGCAGGGGCGAACAGCCGTTCACCCCTACAATTCTTTGCGGTTTGACTTTCTTCTTTCTAGTGCAGATGCAACAATGCACTTATCTTTGGTGAAAATTTAATAATTACCCCAGCAAAAACAACAGACACAATAGACATCAATTTTAGTAAAATATTCAAAGACGGTCCTGACGTGTCTTTGAATGGATCGCCGACTGTATCACCCACAACGGCGGCATTGTGCGCAGGGGAACCCTTTCCACCGAAAACTCCACTTTCGATATACTTTTTAGCATTGTCCCATGCTCCGCCAGCATTTGCCATAAATACCGCCAGCAAGAAACCCGTAGTTAAACTTCCTGCTAAAAGTCCTATAACGCCGGGGACACCAAGCATCAAGCCCGTTACAATTGGCACTAAAAGGGCAAGAAGCGCAGGAATAAACATTTCCCGCTGTGCGCCTTTTGTACTAATTGCAACACAAGCGGCGTAATCGGGCTTTCCTGTTCCTTCCATAATTCCTGCAATTTCCCTGAATTGCCTTCTTACTTCCTCAACCATACTTCCAGCAGCACGGCCTACAGCCTTCATAGTCATCGCGCAGAATACAAAAGATGTCAAACCGCCAATAAACAAACCTATCAGGACTTTTGGATTAATTAAAGTAACGTCCAGATAATACATAAGATCCGACAATTTAGCATCAGCCAAGCCCATAGAAGTCCCGGCAATCTGAATAGTGTGCACTCCTGCCTTTTCTAAACCTACTTTTATTTGTTCAACAAAGGACGAAATCAGCGCCATGGCTGTTAACGCAGCAGAGCCTATGGCAAAACCCTTACCCGTCGCTGCGGTTGTATTTCCCAACGCATCGAGCGCATCAGTTCTTTCCCTGACATAATGTTCAAGACCACTCATTTCTGCATTACCACCGGCATTATCCGCAATTGGCCCATAGGCATCAGTTGCCAGTGTTAATCCTAATGTAGAAAGCATGCCGACTGCTGCAACAGCAATTCCGTAAAGACCCAGTGAGATATTTGAAAAACCACCTGCAAAGGCATAACTCAGCAAAATTGCGACAGAGATAGTAATAACGGGTATGACCGTGGATAACATGCCTGTGGCAATACCATCAATAATTACCGTTGCTGGACCTGTCTTTGCACAACCAGCAATACCCTTTGTCGGCTTATAATTAGAAGAAGTATAGTATTCTGTGCCTTTACCAATAATAACTCCTGCTACAAGTCCTGTTACGATAGAACCCCAAACACCGAAGTTATGCGGCAACATGAGCTTGATAACCACAGCAGAGACAATCAAAATTAAAACAGAGCTAAGGTTTATTCCTTTTCCAAGCGCTTTCAGTAATTCTTTCTGCGTAGCTTCTTCCTTTGTCTTAACAGCATAAATACCCACAATAGAAAGAAGGATGCCCAATCCTGCCAAAATCATGGGCACAACCATGCCGGCAATACCCAAACCAGCAGTTACACCCAATGCCGCACAAGCAAGCATTGAATTATAATAAGATTCGTACAAATCTGCACCCATACCTGCCACGTCACCAACATTATCTCCGACGTTATCCGCAATGGTCGCGGGATTTCTTGGATCGTCCTCAGGAATGCCTGCTTCTACTTTACCCACAAGGTCGGCTCCTACATCGGCAGCCTTTGTAAATATCCCACCTCCAACCCTTGCAAACAGAGCCTGCGAGCTGGCGCCGATACCAAAACACGGCAACATCATAGCCATATCGAGCAGTGTAACATTTGTAAATTTACGGAACACAAAAAACCATAATGAAATATCCAAAAGCCCCATACCAACAACTATTAGACCCATTACAGCGCCGCTTCTAAATGCGACTTGAAGTCCCTGATTCAGCGATTTCCTTGCACCTTCCGCAGTTCTTGAACTTGCGCTGGTAGCCGTCTTCATTCCCAAGAAACCCGCAAGACCTGACAAGAACCCACTGGTTAGGAACGCAAATGGCACAACCTTTGACTGTGCATGCAGCCCAAAGGAGATAAAAAGAAGCACAATAAAAGCGAAGACAAAAAATATACCTACAACTTTGTATTGTTGTTTAAGGTATGCATAAGCGCCTTCCCTGACGTGTCCTGCTATTGAGATCATTTTCTCGTTTCCTTCGGGCGCCTTCATGACTTCTTTGTAAAACTTTCGCGCATAAAAAAGGGCAAACAGTGCGCCAATCGGTGCAATCCACCATAATTTGGGTATCGAGTGTGGTACGTCTGCCTTATGTGTTGGGCCTTCCAGCTCAAACAAAGGTCTGTCTTTTTGAGTGGATTCCCCAAGCTCAAACACGGGCTTTTCTTCGCTAGTCTTTAGCGCAGTCTGCGCATGGACATTGTGGGAAAATAATCCCGACCTTGATATCCCAACAATCAAAATGGTTAGCATTAAAAGTATCATAACAATGCTAACGCGGCTATTTTTAAAAACAGGTTTAAATTTACGCAAAAAACTATTCATTGACTTAAACTCTTCTCCTTTCTATTTATCTATTTTTAATAAACTTTCTAAAAATTCCCTCTTCCTTTCAAGCGTGCTTACAAACTCACTTACATTCGTTATGTTATCCTCTGGATGTTTTGTACGATAATTATTCCATTCATTTATTGCAAACTCCGTATATTCAAGCGCCTTATCAAAATTTCCCTCTCTTTCGGCAGCCATTGAGGCATACCGTAAAACATGACACACAGTTCTCTCTATAGCTGAAACATTATGAAATTTTGGCGCATTTAAAAGAGACTTCCTCAACCAATAAAGCGATGCTTCATAATTATCCTCTTTATCTTCCTGCTTTAATTGCGCTCTATAATAAGCCGCATATTTAAAAAACCTCTGATCAAACAAATGTAAATACATATATCCAAGTTCAAAGAACAGGTCGCCGCTATTTGGATTCTTAACAGCCCCCTTCTTTGCAAAGTTTAATCCAGTGTGAATCCATTTCCACTTGTTTTGTGGTGCGTCCCATTCATGTGCAATATTATATGCCATATTCCACGACTGAAAGATCCACACTGCGGGGAAGTTTGGCTGTAATTTAGAAATAAGGTTATTTATTGCCAATAACTCGTAATATTTCTTCTCTTCATGTCTTGCAATAGCCCTTGCCCATAGAAAATCCACTGCGATTCCCCGAAAGCCTCCCAATAGCAGCAATGGAACACTTTCTGTCGGGTCATAACGAGTTCCCGTCGTACCACGAAAAGAATTAATATATATATTGACAAAAAAAATAGCACAAATTAACACCAATAAAAAAATAATCCTCTTCTGACGCATCAAAAGCGCTTATAAAAACTCTCTCTTTTTAAATATTATAGAAGAAATAAAAATGCAAATACCCGCATATATGGTTGTGTACGCAAAAACAGCCCCAATGGTTTCCAGGGGAATATTTATACCTTTCAATAAAAATTTCAGTGTATCAAACCTCTTAAAATCCGGCATAATAACCGAAAACCACTCCAAAGGTTTCTTAATAATGTAATCAACATAAATTAAAAGAATACTGGGTTTTCTAAGCACCGTTGGTAAAGCATGCCCAGGAACATCATAGCGGTGAATCAGCAAAGAGAAATCTTTAATAAAATCTAATATATGACCGCATAAAAAAACAACAAATGCCGCCGCTATACTGACAGGCGCAGATAAATAAGTGGAACCCATTACAGCAATGATTACTATTAACAAAAATTTCAAAAAAGTAATAACAATAGCTTTCGCATAATTGTATATAAAACCTTTCTGCACAGAAAATAGCCTGACATCTTTTTGTGTTACACCGATATAGTCTGCTTCATGAATGGGAAAAACAGTGATATTTACGCTGCCACTCTTTTGAACAACCTCAGGGTCTATCTTAAGCGTTAACGGCTCATCCACCATTAGCGATAAAACTTCAGTTTTACCCAGCCCCTGAAATGCATCCTCTATTCCAACAACTACCGGAATCGAGCCGACAAACCCTCTGCCACTCTCTACCTTCAGATCGAATTCCACTTCAAATGAAGTTTTGTTATTCGGCGTTTTACATAAATCTGAAAAACTCCAAAAAGCAACCCCGTCTCTTCCGCCTTTAATCCATACGATTCCTTCACTTGTATGATGTGATTTACCCTGAATATAAAACCTTAAAGCTTTAAATTCGTCTCTCGCTTTCAGTACGCCTCTACAGCTTTCAGGCAGTCCTGATGCAATCTGCTTAATGTAAGCAACATTTAACAGGCTTAAAATTACTATTATAAGAGCAGATAACAGCGCAAAACCAATTATTTTGCCTATAACAATTTTTAGCCTCGAAACAGGTTTTGACAAAACGCCATAAATAGTCCTGTCTTCTATTTCATAAGGCAACGAAGTGGCAGAAAGCAGAATTACCCCTACTACACACAGAAGCATTACCACCTGAAAAAATACTACCAACATCATTTTTACCCGCGCATCAGGCTCGTCTATTGTTGGGAAAAATGGGGCTGCAATTATGATGAGGATGCCAAGTCCCATCAGCACATATAGTATTTTCTTTCTAATTGCTTCTCGAAAAGTATGATGGGCAATAATGAATATCACCATAAAATAAGCCAAAGAACAATCTATTAGTTTTTACGTATAATATTTATAAAAATATCCTCTAAAGTGGAAGATGGATGCCCTATTGACAGCACATCTCCATCTCTATTCTTGATAAAAGATTCCACTGCCTGAACATCGTCTTCCGAAAGATTCCTTACCAGAAATTCTATAACATCCTTCTGAGAAAGTAATTCTTTAACGCTGCCAATTACCTGCAAAACACCCTTGTCGAGAATGGCAATGCGGTCACAAACATTTTGAACATCAGCTAGCAGATGCGTGCAGAGAAGAACGGTTTTCCCCTGCCTTTTAAACTCCAGTATGAGGTCTTTAATCTCACGACTGCCAATCGGATCAAGACCGCTCGTAGGCTCATCCAGTATCACCAAGTCAGGGTCATTTATTATAGCCTGTGCAAGTCCGATTCTACGTAACATCCCTTTTGAATACTGACTCAGAGGTCGTTTCCGATAAGGCTCCAACCCCACATCCCGAATCAATCTGTCAATACGGCTTTTTCTTTCTTTTCTTTGAATATCAAAGAGCTTCCCGTAAAAATCCAGAATTTCTTCTGCATTGAGGAATTTGTACAAATAGGTTTCCTCTGGTAGAAAACCTATTTTGCTTTTAATCTTTAAATCGCTTGAAGGACATCCTAATAGCCATGACTTACCACTGGTGGGAAACAAAAGTCCGAGTAATAACTTTATTGTGGTTGTTTTACCTGAACCGTTAGGACCAAGCAGACCAAATATCTCTCCACGTTCAATATTTAGACTAAGATTTGTCAGGGCTGGAATTTTTTTGCGTCTCCAGAAATCCTTGTAAACCTTTGTAAGCCCCTCTATTTTAACTGCATATTTATCCAAAATACCTTAGTCTTCCCACCTTAATAAAATACTTATATACATAAACCAAGAGGGAACGAATTCTAAGTAATTTAATCAAAGTTGTTTGATAAGTCAAATAATATTTAAAGGGGTGCTTTGATTAGGTATGATATTCACGGTCTTTTGCACAGTCGCTGACTTTGCCTTTGATAAGACCGATGGTGTGTGGAATAACAGGAAGCACAACGGACAGGTTTTCGGCAACACCTTTTGGACTTCCCGGAAGATTGATAATT
>JAHFOX010000015.1 GCA_023261445.1 Planctomycetota bacterium | reverse complement strand
GGGTTTATATTAATCTGATGTTCCCCTACACCGGGCATCCTCTTGTCCATTCTGTATGGATCGCCAAAGTTGTTATTCCAGATAAAGTTCCAGTCCGTTACTGCCCACTGTGAGTGCACCGTATGTCTTGATTTTGGGGTTACACAATAGAACTTATAACCCTTCTCCCACAAGAAGTTCTTTGTCTGCTTTGTATCAGACCATGACTTCTTGATATTCCTAATTGTTCTTTCATCCCAGTGCTCTGCACTTTCTGGAATCCCGTAATCATCCGGACGTATATAAGGATTGGTACTTACAATGACATTTGGCAGGTAAGGCGTTGCCTCCGGCCCTTCACGATGCACAATGAAATTCTCACCGTACTCAATGATTTCAGATTCGTCATTGTAAGCCTGCAGCCTTCCATGTGGGGTATAGAATGGAATGCTTTCGTGTACCTGTTCCCAGAATGGCTGTCTTGGATAAGTCCTGTAATTTAACAGGGCTACGCCAGGTTCACCGTATTTACCATTTATTATATCATCAAAAGTATATCCCTTCGAAGTCGTACTGCCGTCTAACAACCTCTGGATATATACTTCGGGTCTTCCCTCCAATGCAAACTTCCAGAAATCCCTGAATCTCATATCCCTGAGTAATTCACCCAGTTTGGCCGCCATACCCGCAAGGATCATCACATCATCCTTAGAATCATTGACTGGCCTTATACCACCCTTCCATATCTGGAAAAATGGGTTCGAACACGAACTGGTAATCTCGTGGGTCTCAAACTCCATCCAGGAATTTGCCGGGAATGCAAAGTCTGCATACTCGATGGAACCCGTCATTTCAATATCAGTGGACATAATCTGCTCAATGTTTGGATTCACATTCTTAAGCATCTGATACACATGCTTTGCATTATTGATCAGGTTCACGTTGGTAAACCATAGAACCTTGGTAGGTGTTGGCATGTGCGTCTTACCCGTGAAGCATTTACGTCCGTACTTAGGGGTATTTACAATGAGTGGCCTGTCATTATGGTTCCAATATGCAACCTCTTCATCGTAAGCACGACCTTTTACCTTTAAATCCAATGCCGGAGCATTGGGATCGAGATTTGGATTGAATACATCCTCTGCCACCCATCCATAAAACCCAGGACCGCACCATTTCGCTGATTGGAAATTACCAGCCTTGTAGTTCCCCGCCCATGTATGAGAACCAGAACCATTGTAGCCTACATTTCCCGTCAACATCAACGGCAAATACGTAGACCTGTTCATTAGCGTTGCATGGAACCAGTGATTAATACCCTCACCATAGTGTATTGCCACTGGTTTTATAGTAGCAATATCGTGTGCTAACCTTACGATTAGCTCTTTTGGAGAATTAGTCATTTCGACTACGCTGTCAATGTCATAATCTTTAAGGTGTATCTTATACATTTCAAAGACAGACATGACCTCCATCTCTTTGCCATCCACGGTTTTTACCTTGAATGTACCATCAAGGGCAGGATCAATGCCTTTAGCCGCCAGCTTATCACCGACATCGTCCCTTGTAATGGCTTTAGGACTATTCGTCTTTGCATCCCATACAACAAAATCTCCTATAATCTCTCTCTGGTCATCGTGCAATCCTTGAATCTTATAGCTTGGACCGTGGGAGATATCTTCTAACTTGTAATCTGGGAAGATATCGTTTGGTTTTAATCTCTTTAAAGTATCAGTTCTAACGAGTAGTGGGAAATCGGTAAACTTTTTCACATAATCTGCATCATACAGTTTCTCATCCATCAATATCTTGGTTAAGCCCAGAAATAGCGCTGTATCTGTATTGCACCTAATTGGAATCCAATAATCTGCTTTTTGTGCAGATGGACTGTATTCAGGAGTAATAACAACGAGTTTTCCACCCCTCTCCATAACCTGGGTAAGCCAGTGCGCCTCAGGCATCTTATTTTCGATAAGATTTTTCCCGGTTTGTATTACCAACTTCGAGAAACGAATATCATTCATATCTACATCCGAAGTTTGCAATCCATGAGAAAATGGATGGCCTGGAGCCTGATCGCCGTGCCATGTGTAATTCGACCAGTTCCTTCCGCCCAATGCTTTATCCGGCCCTACGCCTCTATTATGACTATCAACAAGGGAAAGCATATTGTTAAATCGGTACATACCATATTTACCGATTACGCCTAGGAGCCCCATACCACCACGACCCTTGAAGGTACGTGTGCCAGCCCCCTTCATGGGATCAACCATCTCTTTTGGATATCCCTGTTCTATAAGTTTTTTAGCACCCTCTTCGCCGCTATACTTCTTAGTAATATGCAAAATCCCTTTTGCAGCGTATGTCCACGCATCATCCCATGAAGCTTTTAATAATTCATCTTGCCCTCTGGCATCAAACATGTATTTGGATTTATTTTCCGGTGTCAATTCCGGGAACCCGTCATCTGCCCACTGTTTCCACCCTTTTCGAATAAGCGGATATCTTAACCTGTAAGGTCCATAAACCCTGCGATGGAACGTGTACCCTTTTAAGCACATCCTGGGGTTCCAGTTTCTCGTGGCCTTGTTTCCATACAGGTCTGAGTAATTCTGATGGTCGTAATTCTGTTCAACCCTCATAACCACTTCATTTCTTACAAATGCCCTTACCCTGCAGGCATGGGTGTCATTCGGTGAACAAGTAAAGGTAAATGTTCGGTCATACCTATACTGATCACGATATACACTTTCCCATGCGCGATCAGGATAGGCATCCAGCGGATTTCCCACTTCCACAGCAGGCTTCAGTAACCGAAATGCCATTGCCTTATTAGCAATAGTAAAGGTAGCTCCTGTCGCACCTGCTATTTGTAGGAAAGTTCTCCTGGTAAGTTTCATATTTCCTACTCCTTTCTCAATTTAAAACAATTTATATAAAAAGTTTTAACCATATATATTAACAAACAATACTTCTTATCTTATAAGCCTCAGTACATTGAACACATACGCCATCTTCCGGTTCCCAGCCGGTAAAATCCTTTTTGATTGCATCCACAAGGTAAGCATCTTGTTCAATATTTTCCGCCCAACGATAAGTACGAAATTGACAGAGAGGACATTGGGCACCCGGCAAAATTGACTTTTTCTTTTTGGCGGCATGCCTAATAGGCATGCCTTCAGAAATCTTTATCACCTCATTCACATCCTTTGCCAGACCTAATATCTTATCGTGTGTCAAACTTTCATCTTGCCAGAGGACATCAAAAATAGCAATTTTTACATCGTCAGGAAATTTTTTATAGAGTGCTTCAAATTCTCTATATCTCCAATCTTTATCAAACGGCGTTTCTTTCCCTTTCCTGATTAATCGGCTATCGACAAAAATATCCCAGAAAGTACAATATCGCTCCTTGACGATACTTTCTTCCATAGGATTACCACCGAGTCGTTCATCACGATAGCCGTATGATTCGCTAAGCATGTCAGAGGCATGCATCAATTCATGCCTGACTAATTTTCTCAGATAGGAAATTTCCTGGAAGCGGTCTGATAGCAACTTGACAACAATCCTTTTTTGGCCAGCCTCCTGGTTCATCCCTTTTGTAAGATAAGAACCTTCGTCAAAAGGATTCACTGCCTTTGCAATCACGCCCCCACCGGCCTTTCCTTCAAGCTCAGGAAATTCATCAAAAATCTCTTTTATTACCTTCGGTAACTCGAGTTTTTTAAAGAAATTCCATTCAACTTTTCTAAACTGAGACGGCCTATCGTCCGAATGGAAATTCTCATATATAGAGTCGGTATATGAATGATATTCAGCAGTAAGAGCAAAATCCCCTTTTTCTTCCCTGTCCTTTAATTCTCCAAATATTACTTCTTCAATTAAACTTGGGTCAAATTCGAGTCTCATATCTATTCCTCATTGAAATCTTCAGAAGAAGCACAGGATAAACATTCATCAGAGGCGCCAGCCACCGCTTCCTGATTGAGATCGGACTCCTTATAAATCTCAGTTTTAATATCCATCAACTTCATTTCCAGCCTTAAAAACTCCTTTGTCAGGGCAGATAATGCACAATAAAAACCTTCTCCTGCCTTCCTGCTAAAAAGTACCGCAAAAAGAGGCACCCATTTCCCTATATGCTCTTTCAAAAACTTCTTTTGCGCATCCACGCATATCTGCACCTTTTCATCTCCGTGGTTTTCCAGAGCGTATGCTTGTTTGTACAACAAAAAGTGTATAAATTCCAACTCCACACTTACATGATCGCAACGTTCCTTCTCTACATCAGAGATATCCAAGCCAAAAGCCTTATAAAAACCCTGAATATCACCCAACTCATGAACTTGCTGATACACATGGGCTGCGCCATATTGGGTTTCGTATAAAGGACACTCTTTAGACATGGTGTGTCCGACAACACACTGATATATCCTTTGTAAAGTTTCGATGTTTGCATTTCCGTACAATTCCTGTACTTCATTCAAACATCTTTTTAACCCTGCACCATCGTCGACACCCTCATAACACAGCATCAAATCCTTCGCATGTTCCTGAAAATCTGGACTTTTCAATATCGAAAGGTTTTCCTCTTCGGGGTAAAGAAAGCACGCGGACAAAATCTGATACATTGCGCTCCGTGCAAGCAAATTCACTACGCCGGATGCAACTTGTTGATCTGAAAAACTAGTGCTATCAACGCCCATAATAAACCTCAATTCTAAATTGAATTGTAATGCTTCGGATCTCTGATATGGACAGGTTCTTCTATGGTAGTTCTCACAATTTCTTGTCCATCCTCACCATATCCAATAACTGTATCATTATACATCTCAAACTTCTTGCCGTGAATCATCGTCTCAAAAACCTTTGGACCTTCTTCAATCTTATATTCAAATATAATGGATTGTGTCATCCTAAACAATGACATAACCGCTAGTCTTTCACGAGAAGGTACCATAAATTTATCAATTGCTTCATCTACACCAGGACCAAACATTTGTCTTAAATATGACCTCGGTGCCCATCTTGGCGGAATGTAATAAATATTCGGCTCTGTCCCAAACTGTGGATAAAGTGGTAATGCCAGCTTATCATGCTTGATTAACCATGTGACTGGGTTTTTTGGATTATCATCCAAGAATCCTTGCAGACGAATTTGGCCTACACAGGCCGCCATACATCTGGTTTCCATGGGACGCCCTTTTGTTATCGGATCTCGTCCTTCAATCCTGGGATAACAGGCAATACACTTTTCGCTTACCCTTGTTAAGCCTCTAAACATTGGTTTCTTGTATGGGCACTGCTCTACGCATTTTCTGTAACCTCTGCACCTTTTCTGATCAATAAGAACAATTCCATCTTCTTTTCTCTTATATATAGCCTTCCTGGGACAGGCCGCTAAACAACCCGGATAAGTACAATGGTTGCAAAGTCTCTGAATATAGAAGAACCACCGACTGTGTTCTGGCAGCGATGAATGTTCATCTGGCTTATTACTCTTCGCAACATCCTCTCCAAAATTTGGAGACCTCCATTCTTTATCTTCAGGAATATATCCAACAGCCCACTGATTGAGGTTCTTCTTTGCGGCTGCCTCAAATATCGTATCACCCTCATATACTCCATAGGGAGATAATTTTTCGTCTTTTTCATCTGTGTACCAAGTATTCTCACCATTATCAATCAACTTTAGCGTTTTCACATCCCAGGATTGTGGATAACCGCCATACGGTTTGGTCTCCACATTATTCCACCACATATGTTCCTGACCCTTGTTATAAGTCCACGCACTCTTACAGGCCATGGTGCATGTCTGACAGGCAATACATCTGTTGATGTTAAACACGGCTGCAAATTGCCGTTTTGGTCTGGATTCAAAATAGGGATATTCCATACGTCTCCCTAAATGCCAGTTGTGTACTAATGTCATTTTTTCAACCCTCCTTTAATGTCTTTTTTCCAGAGTAATCTATTGCCAAGCAACTCTTTCAAGTGTTATGGGATGCCATTGAGAAGAAATATTCTTTTGCCCATTCCTATCCTGTTCTCCGCCATTCCACACAGCCATATTGAAATATGAATTTCCACCGGGAACAAATTGCACATCATGCGGATCGTCTGTAATCAGCGAACGATATATAATTACAGTCCATGCACCCTCCTCATAATGGCTGCATCCGTTTACATCTTGATGTTCTTGCGTAGTAAGTGTTCCAAAACCTTCTGCATTTAAATCCTCAACCGTTCTACCCCTGCCAGGTTGAGAAAGCAAATTATTGGCAGCTCTTCCTCCCGATAAGACTTCCACGCTTGTTATCAATTCCCTGTGATAATATGCGCTATAAGGATTCAAATTAAAATCATCGTGCATATTGGGATACTGTGCTTCAACATCTTCTAACTCGCCCTTAACAAGCAAGTCAGCCTCCCAATCTGCTTTCCAATGCCATAAGTTCACAGGTTTTTCCCTATCACCCATCCTCGGGCTAAAATGTTCAGCAGGAGTTATCTCAACAGAACCTAAAGGAAACATTAAAGCCACGGCATCCCTGAACTCCTGAACTGCTATTGCTCTTGCATTCTTTGTTGGATCATTCCACGTAATTTGGAAATAAACTGTTAACCCATCATGTATCGCTTTCACTTCTGCGCCGCTTACAGAACCCCCACCATTAGGAAATGCCTTGTCCTGTTTCTGAAGAGTAACCTTAACCGCACCGGCATCCTTAAAAGCGCCTTTTAGTGATTCTACGTCCATGTGATAAGGTTTATCCATTTGTACGTATTTAACAGTTAATACCTCTTTAGTAGGGGTAAATTCCTCTTCACTCATCCCTTTCACACCCGGTGCTGTTTCCTCGGCCGCGAACAATGCCATACTAAGAAAGACAGAACCAAGCAGGGTTACACCACACAATTTAAACAACGAAAACCCTTTAATCATAATACGTCTCCTTTTAAAAATCCCTACTCTCAAAACCTATTTACGATTAACAGTTATATATAAAGTTATTGCACACTTATCTTATACTAAATGAGTGGCAAATACCGTTCCCAATTTCAAGTCAACCGACAATTAAAGAAACCCTCACCTTAGTTGTTTACTACCACTATACTAGAGAAAATACTCGTTCCAAATATTTTCTGCATGGTTTCAAATTAGCATTTCTTTATTGAAATATTTAATGCAAACAAGAAACCACACCCAAAACAATTACAATCACTTATTAATCTAAATACCTGTTATTATTTAACTTGTTTTTACAAATCCTGCAACTTCGAACAATAAAATTCACTATCGACATTTACTATAACATCTGCCGTAAATTTTACAATACAAGTCATTGTTTGTCAAATTTTATGGAATGAACTATCGTTTATAAGTTTTGACCGTGCCTCATTAACAATCTGGGTAGTTATCTCCTGACAACCTTTCTCCTGAGCATACTCCTCAATTTTCATCCTTACCACATCTCTTATAAACGAAGGAATACGGGCTGTTTGTGTTTGGGCTTCTTTTGTCCAAACTACAGAATTGTGTGATTTTACGATAGATTTTTTGTTAACTTCTTGATTGCTCTCAAGAAACTTAAAAAAATCTTTTCCATTACACGATTGATTGTATGCATTGATCACACGTTCTTTTTCGCCTCCCAATTCAACATAGCCAGAATGCGCGACGGATACATCAACTTTTTTCTCTATTCCACCTATTAATAAAACATTGCAAGGAGCCAGCCTTAGTAAGTTTTCTGTGGTACTGCCAATATCTAATCCATTAGTATTGTGGACTCCTGTACGTCCCAAAATTAACAATGAAGGTTTTTCGTTATTTACATATTTTAGAATCTTATCATATGGCTTGCCATCCATTAAAACAGTATCAATCCCGATACCAGCGTCCTTTGCCTCAAGATTTGCATGGTCTAAATGATTCCGGTATATCTTTGCTAAACCTTTATCAATAATTTCCTCATGCAATGTCTCCTGCTCTCGAAACCTGAAAATCTGCCCTGCTTCTTTAGAAAGCACCTTGGCTATACTTTCAAAGGCAACACGATGGTAATGCGGATCAAATACAGAGACCGCAGTAAGTTTTAAATCGAATGATTTTGCAAAATTAATGGCAGATTTTACACCAGCAGAAGACGGCGTACTTCCATCTACTGCAATCACAACCTTTCCATCTAAACACCTATTTTTTACCACAAGGACGTCTGTCGTAATACGTCTAACAACACGTTCACAAACACTTCCAATTATACTTTCATTTACTGCCGCCAACCCTAACACTCCCATAATCACAAGGTCGTAATGATTATTATGTACTTCTTTTATAATTTCAGAATAGTTCTTGCCTTCCAACAAACGAGATTCATGTGAAACTGATGCTTCACGGCATTTTCTGGTAAACACATCCAAGTAGGATTCAGAAATCAACTTGAGACCAAGGTTAATCAGAGAGGTATGAAGGTCACGCTGGCGTTTAAGCACATCTTCGTCTTGATACTGCGGCGGTAAACCCTTTTCCATATCGCGAAACCGTTTCTGATGTAACGACGCATCATAGACATGGCATCCCACGAGATGAGAGTTAAATTTCTTAGATATGTTAATTCCTAAATCAATGCAGTAATTAGAATGGCGTGAATTATCAATTGCAATTAATATTTTTTTGTACATAGAGAAGTTGACTTATTTTTTTACTGCCGTGTTGATTCTTTTCTGAGTTTCTTCCACTCACCAATAGCCCCTACTGCCAATGCAAGAGTAATTATAATAAGAAAGAGCCATCGCATAGATGATTTAAACGCACTGGATTTTTCTTCTGCGACAACTGCTCCTTTTTGAGCAACCACTGGCTTTTCTGCCTCCTGCAACGAAAGACTTCGTATATAAACCACCAACTCCTTGATTCTTTTTTCGGTAAGTGTTTTTCCCCACGGAGGGCAGAGATTTGATTTATCAACCGCTTTAGAACCTTCTGTAATAGACTTTACAAGCTGGTCGTCCGTTCTTTTTTTCATATATTCTACGTCTGTGAAGTTTCTGGGCTTTGGTTTTAAATCAATGGTAAAGAACGTGCCATCTCCTTTACCTTTGAACCCATGACAAGGTGAACAATAATATTCAAACGTCTTTTTGGGAGACAGTAAAAAAATTTGTTCGCGCGGAGAAAAATTTAAGTCCTCTGCCATGACATAACTACCTAAAGCACCCAGCAAGACACACGAACCTATGAGTATAATTTTTTTGCCAGACAAAAAATATCCCATTATTTATTTCCCTCTTTCTTCGTTACATGATCAGCCAAGAAACCCACCAGTGACTTTAATTCCTCATCTGAAAAACCGAAATTTGGTTCTACTGCTTGTGGGTTTGCCTGTTGTGGATTTCTTAAATGATAGAGCAGATATGCAGGTTGTAAACGCTCTCCTACTGTTTGCAAATTAGGACCGACTACACCGCCGCCTTTAGCCCCTTCCGCATGGCAAGTATTACAACCCTTTTCGTAAAAAAGCTTCTCTCCTGCCGCAATTACATCAGGCGAGGGCGAACTACCTTCAAAAATATCTGGAAGAGAGTCTTTAGTATGAAGATTCTTTTCAATATATTCAGTCGCTACTTTAGCGTCTTCTTCAGTTAAATTAAACTTGGGCATTTGTTGACTTAGAGGACGAATGATATCTGGTGCCTGTAAAAATGAATTTTCCCAACTCATTTTTATTTTACTGCCAGCAATCGTCAAATTCGGCGCATAAGTTCCACCTTTATTCTGTATCCGATGGCAACTCAAACAACGTATTTCATATAACAACTTCTCAAAACCTGCGAGGCCGTCGCGTTTTTTCTCCACTACAGGCATCAGTTCCGAAAAACCCTTTATATCGTGGCAAACAAAACACCTTGATTTTTCAACAATACCTTTTCCTTTTTCAATTAAGGCAGTATCTTTTCTAATATTGTTAAACTCTTTTTCTGTTAAAATCTGAACTTCTGGTTCTGGCTGCTTTGCCTCCTTAGATTCACCTTCTTCTTCATCTTTTTCTTCTGGTATAAACTGCGTATCACGCATAACAAATTCGACGATACCCCGCAAATCACTATCATTAAATCTAAATTGCGCCATCATTGTATCAGAAAAATGGCTTTTAGTGTTGCCTAGCCAATCATACAACCAATTCCTATTTATCTTTGTCGTAATCTCACCGAGGTCGGGACCTACCCCAACATTTCCGCCGACTCCTTTTATAGGATGGCAGATTGTACAACGGGCACGACCCCAAACACCTTTCCCATTATTGTATATCTTGTCCATCTTGTCATATTCATCTTCGGAGAGATCATCCTCTTTCTTCAAAAGAAAAGCATCCCACGTAATTGCCGACAATTCTTTTTCTTTGAGACTGCTTAAAAAGGCAATAACTGCCTTAATTTCCTCAAAATCCAATCCAAGATTAGGCATCTTTGCATTCGGCACAACCTTCTTGGGATTAGCGATCCATCTGGAAATCCACTCCACGTTAGCCTTAGTAATAACATTGGTCAGCGGTGGACCATTTTTAATCCTTTTATAAGGATCTTCAAGTTCAAAAGGAAGAACATGCCATTGCTCCGGCATACGATATTTTTTATCTAAATCTAAATAAAGGGCTTCTATCTTCCTTTCCTGCCCATTAGAAACTTCTAGGAAAGCCATTATTGGTAAACATATCGCTACCATCATAAGCAATATTTTTCGTAAGCTAGATAGTGACCTTAACCTCATTAAAAACTCCTTAACAAGACGTTGTTCTTATTTATTCTTCTTCAAATTTTGGCGGGAATCTGCGCAACCTTGCAACAAACCACAATTCTACACTTGCTCCCATAACGACGGCGATCAATACATAAACGAAAACTGTCTTGGGTACAGACTTCTCAAGCGATATGTAATACCAAGACGAAACTGACTTTTGACCGCTAACATCGCTATTTGACCCATCCCACACCGCAAACGCTATAGGAATAAGTTTACCAATTTCAAATTGGATATCTCTCTTTGCATCTTCAGTCTTTAAGGTTCTTTTAAACACAACCTTCCATCTTCCGTTCTGATAAATCCCCTTTCCTGTAATATTCTGACTTTCTGTCGGCTGTGTTATAACGCTCTTAAAACCTTTTGCATTTAGTTCTGAAACAGTACCTGGTTCCTGTTCTGGTGCTTCCACAATCTGTCCAAACCCTTCGTGCCAGTATGCTTTCCAACTCCAAAGATTCACTGCTCCACTAGAATCTCCCATTGCAAAATACGGTTTTTTCAGTGATTCCGGGATCTTTGTGGGAAACTGCAAGGCAACTGCGTCTCTAAATATTTCTTCCTGTTTATTAGTTGAATCATCCCATTCCACAAAAAACGCAATTTCATCTTTGTTATATAATGCCCTGATCATAATTGCATCTACAGAAGGCATCCAGTGTCTGGGAGCAGCAATGATTTGACCTGCTATAGGAATTTCTACCGGAGTAGCCTTATTCCAATTTTCATCTAAAGGTTCTGATGGTAACTGGTCGCCCTCAAACAACTTTACTTTCACAACCACGTCGGAAGCCATATCATTGGACAAATCTTTCACAAAATGAGCAATATGCCAGCGATCTTCGTCAGAAAGTTTATCTAAATAAGAACCCATAGGAGTTTCATTAAATCCTGTAGAAATCGTCCTGTAGATATCTTCTATTGTATTACCCCCCTTGAAATTCCACGCCTTAGTTAAATCTCTTGCACGATAAGGCATGCTCCATTCAGTTTGTAAGGCCACGGTCAAAGGACCGTTTCCTCTCCCGTCTTCACCGTGACATTCAAAACATTTCATCTCTTTAAATAACTCCTGCCCCCTTTTCAAACTTTCTGGGGTGGAAGCAACACTTCCAACAGATACTACTTTAGGCGCAGATTCCTTCTTAAATTGTTCATTAAAGGTTTTAATATAATAAATTACCTGCCAGCGTTCTGTTTCAGTTATAGTGCTCCAAAAAGGCATTGCCGTCCCTTCTATACCACTAGTAATAATCCTGAACAAATCTTCATCTGTGGGAACCGAGCCGAAATTTGTGGACCTAACCTTATACTCATTTCTTGTAAAATTTCTCGGTTTTGGAAACATTGTCTTTGATGCGGGGCCGTCACCTCCACCTTCAATCCCATGGCAATACCAGCACCTCTTTTCGTAAGTCTTTTTCCCTTCAGCAATGGCTTCCGGTGTTTCTGGCAATTTTTGAGGTACTTCATGTTTATACGTCCTGAATAAATGAGAGGACTGAGCAAATACCTGCCTATATTCCCCAAAAACACATATTGTTACTAAGCCTAAAATTAAACTTACCAAAACCTTTTTAAACGTTTTTATCATAGTATTTATCTGTTCTTCTATCCGTTTATAAATTAATTACTATTAACAATTAAGAACTGCACCCTTACACAAGCACAATATATTACTCAAGCTTTTCCCTTTGTCTGGGCATAACGCCAGCCGTGTCATATTCACCCATGATAATTTTCCAGATTTCATCATCTTTTAAATCGTCTTTCCATGAGGGCATTGCAGAATCCCACGGAGTTGATTCCGTTGGAAGGCCTGGGCCACCTTCTTTAATTCGCCAAAAGAGATAATTATCTACTACAGTAGCAATCGTTCCCGGGTCTTGAAAATTAATAGGTCTTAGGCGAAATGAATTTGCAAAAGGTCCATTACCATCTGCTTTTGAACCGTGACAAGGCCTGCAATACGTTTGAAAGAGAATCTTTCCTTCTTCTATACACTTGCGTTGAGTCTCGGCATCTGCCTGTCTAAACGGATTATCAAGCTTTTCAAATTCCTGTGGTAATGTAGGGTGTTGAATTCTTAACTCAACGGGTGAGGCGGCACCGGGTATAGACCAAGTGTATACAAACCATCCGACTATAACAGGAAAACCCACAAACAATAGTTTTTGCAATAAAATCTTTATTTTTGGGCCGCTGTCCGGCAACAAAAAACCTAGAAAATCTGCAAACTTCTGGTTGCTTGTAGTTGCATATACCAATCCAGCCAGAACGCCCATAATCATGTACCACATCATCAAGGTGCTTGGCGTTGGCATCGGATGACCTTTTGCCATCAATACCTGAAAAACTTTTGGGGAGACATATTTAAGAAACAAAAACAAGCAAATAGCTGCTGTTATTACCCATATCAACAAAAATTTTCTGCGCTTATAAGCCATTAATGGACTCCTAACTTTGAATCATTCGCATATACAACCAAGTCATTGAACTATTTTAAGCTCTGCAAAAAGGATACAATCCCATAAAAATCCTTTACACTTAACAACTCACTAATATTACCAGGCATAATAGAAACATCCTGTTTCTTCATTTCTTGAATTTCAGTCTTTGGAATAGTTACTTCTTCAATCTCACCACTTTCTTCTTTTAATAATACAAGCTCATTTTCTGTTTCACTTTTAATCAGACCGTTATAAGGTATGCCATCCGTTGTTATCACATACATCGTTTCATAACCTTTCACAATCTTTGCGCTTGGCGTAAGTATAGACTCCAAGAAGTATTCCGGTGTCTGAATAGCGCCGATACCCGTAAGCTCCGGACCAACCTTCTTACCCTTTCCATTAACAATATGACATTTACCACAAGTAACAGGTCGAGTCTCGTCGAAGAATATTTTCTCCCCTTCCTTTGCATCAACCACAATCGGAGACACCCATGGTTTTACCTTCTTCTTTGATGCCTCTGGTATTTTATCTTTATACTTCATGATTGAAGCAATATCAGGCTCCCCGCCCAATGTTTGAAGATATGCCAAGACAGCAAGTATCTTTTCACGCGACAACATAATAGGGGGATCAAACACCTTGGGCATAATTTTATCATACCCCTTCACAACATACTTTTCGGGTTCTAAAATAGATTCTACCATATAATCCAATCCTGAAGGCATACCCAACTCTTTTGCTCGCTCTTCAGCCCTACTGGACAAACCTTCCTGATCTGGTCCTCTTGTTGCGCTGCCACTGGTACCTATCTTGTGACAAGTACTACATTGTCCATCTCCCCAGAAAATCTTTTCACCCGCCTCTGGGCTTACTCCACCGACAGACTCCCCCCCTCCTGTACCAGAAAGGCCAGTTACATATATTGTGATGTAGATATAGAACCCAATAATGGCAATTGCAAAAGCCGTAATTTTCAGCATGCTCTTATTCATAAGTTTTCCTAAACCTTCATTTACAACCTTGAGATTTTATTACACCAAACATTAATACAGCCTGTTATAAAATTCTTTTAATGCTTCTCATAACCAACTACTGCATCTTCGTATTCTTCTGCTTTTTCACTTTTTTTCTTGTCACCCAAATTAGCCAGCCAGAATACGAACGCAACCAGACCCAAGAAAAGCGCCACAATTAAACCAACTATCCGTCCCATATAAGACAGGGTCGGTGTGTATGCCCATTGCGATGTATCCTGCAAGACGCCGTAAATATGCCAATCCATCCTCAAGCCAGAACGTATAAAGCCCATTAATCCCATTAAAATAACAATAACCACACATAACAGAATCAATGCGTATTGCGACCTTACAGGCATCTTCCCCCACACAATACCACCTACAAGCTTTGCTTTACGGAACATAAAGATATCTATAATAGCATTCATTATCAGACAACTCATTACTATTGAAACCTGTGTCACAGATAAATATCGTAATACTAAATTCGCTTTTTGCATAACTTGAAAACCGTAATACCAGAAGTACAGCACGGCAATACACGCAGTAACCGCAAAAAGCATACTTTGTGCTAACTTGCCTTTGTTTTTAAAGGTTAAAAACGCTGCAAAACATATAAAAAACGATTGAATATAGAGTGCGCCTATTAAAGGTTTCACAAAGGACTTTATGTTAGCTTCTAGCTCTACAAAATTGAGTGAAACTGCATATGAGACCAACATTAACAAGCAAAAGATCACTGCGGAAAATATTCCAATCTTGCCAGCTCTACCTTGTTCAGAAAATGGTGCCAATTCCCCTTTGTTGCTTCTCCGATAAATCAGGAATGAAAAGAAGGTGGCAAGAATAATTAAATTAACTACTGCGTTTTTCGCTGCCATAACCCCAAAATATTTAGAGAACGGATGATATTGTTCACCAATCATAGCCCGCTCTTCACCGCTAAGAGGTAAATTATGGGGCGTTAACCATACGGCAAAACACATGAAAATAACAAAAATGAGATATTTAATAAATTTAGTATAGCGTTCTGAGCCTTTAATCCTACCCATTCCCAGCCACAAATAGTAATTCGCTCCAATAAAAAGCATACCAATCAATATGGCTTGAACAATAAATGTCCAGGAAAATGCTCCGCCCATCATAATATTACCCATAACAGGGCTTGAGCTATAGACTTCTCTTCCCAGCCAATACCCTGCAAATGGCAAAGGTATTAAAGCACCAACACCTATAAAATTACCGACATAACCCATCCAATCGTAATGCGCCTTTTCCTCTTCTGATTTTGATCCCAGAAATTTCACTGCTGCATAGGCGCCTACCACAAAACCACCAAAGCATACATTGGCTATTAAACGATGAATGTTTACAGGCATCCACAGTGGATTATACATGGCGTGATATAAACTCAGAACTTTCCCAGTGGTTGGCACAATTCCAGCAGGACTCATCATATATGTGGCCCATGAATTTGTTAAAAACATAAGTCCTGTACCAAAAAGGTTAAGCATAACACCCAGCATAATGTGGAACCATTTCCTAAGAGCTGTGCCTTTTAGAATTTCCCACGAATAATAATAGCCGTACAATGTGAATGCCTCGCCAAAGAACATCAATGCGTAAACATACATTGTCGGCGCAAATACATTCGTCATGTGACCCATAAACTCGGGATACAAACCGAATAAACAGAAACCAAGCAAACCACCTAACGACGCAGTTGTAGCAAATGCTGCGGATAAAAGTTTGGTAAATTCCTTTGCCATCTTATCGTATTTAATGTCGCCACCCTTGAATCCCACAATTTCTACAATAACGGCAAAAATTGGAACACCCAGCACAAAAGCCGCAAACATGAGATGCAGTTCTGATACAATCCAGACTACCACCCTGGAATCAATTCCAAAGAATGTTCTATATTGAACAGGACCAACCTCTTCTTCCTCTACGGCTGCTGTTGTAGTACCTGTTCCTGTTGCAGGCTGACCCGCAACCGCTGCCGGTGCGGCTGCCAGAACTGATGCATCAAACTGAGGCAATTCCACTCCGGGGGCAGCGACTCCACCTTCTTTTGATGTTTGTGCTGGCGCTTCTTCGGCAGCAAATGCCTTTTGGAAAAGCGACATGGACGAAACAAAGGAAATGAAAAGCAAAAATATAAGAATAAATGTACTTCTTTTTGTTAGCTGCAGCAATATCTTCTTATTCATTAGCAATAGGCCTTTTCAAACTAGTAAGTTACACGTTCTATGAAAGTTCACGATACGGTTATTTCTTTGTTAAAACAAAATCTACCACAGCATCTTCTTTTGACTTTACTGTCACCTCGGCAGCCTTTTTCCCTAACTTCTCCTGCCATGCCTCAATCTTATATGCACCCGCAGGCACATTATCAATCTTAAAACATCCATTCTCATCTGTAACAGCAAAATATGGATTCGCCTTAACTACAACAAAAGAGCTCATCCACTTATGCACATCACAAGTTATCTTTACAACCTCCGCAAGGTCAAATTTCTTAGTCATCTTTCCGCCGCCAGATACCCCTTCATTGAAAGCTGGATTTTTAATAGCCCACGAATGAAGATTATGCATTACATTATCACTATTAAGCAAATCAACACTAGACCCTACTGGTATTGCGAGCACATGGGGAATAAACAGACATTCCTTTTGGTCTAAAGCAGTTGTTACCGCCTCTATCTTTTTGCCAGCCGCAATGTCAACTAAAGAAACAACAACATTCTTCACGCCTTTTGATTCACCATTGACTACCAATTCCTCTGATACTTTATTTTCATGACCACAAGTTTGCTCGTCTTTATCAACCTTTAACATCTTAGAAGCAGGAACATCACCATCAAACTTAACAGTTCCTACAATAGCCCCGCCATCTTTAACATCAATTTCTTTATAAGTAGCGCCTTTTTCCTGTGCCACCGCATAATTATTGTCCAACAACATAACACTACTATCCATCACACCAAACACAAAACCACTAACAATTGTTACGTAACGCAAACTTTTTATCATCATTACCTCCGTCTTATTCTAATAATTTTAGTCGTGGATTTATAAATCCTTTTTAATACGCCTAAACACCAAAAAGAAAGTTTAGTATATTAAATTTACAGAATAGGTTTGTCAATACATAAAATTTGAACCACAAAAAATAATAAAGATCACAAAAATATTTTTCTGAAAAATCCAACAATGGCTTTAAACACTTAACAATATTTATTCCTTATTTGTAAAAAAATATAAAAAATTACGTAACCATTTAAGTATCCAATCGTTAGTCTTTAATATCTGCACGTAAAAGAACATATCTTAGACTTCACCTACCGATAAAAAATTTCAGCATTGAAATGATAGTTTCAAATATAGTATTACAAAATTATTTACATAAGTTGAAACATGCTCATATTATGTTAGCATTTACAAATTTTAATAACTGAAACCGCAATTCTTAATATTTGTCATACCTAAATTAGACAAAATTAATTTAACGTTCTCTTTAAAGTCTCAACATCTTTGGGATTTGTGACCTTACCCGGTTCCACAATTACATCTGGTTCCATTTTGAATCGCCGAACCCATGAAGTTTCTGATGGAGGTTTCCAAAACAATTTATACAAGCCAGGCGATACATTCGCAAAATGATAAATACCATTCTCGTCTGTAACTGTTTCAATCTCTATTGCTCCATCCACAGGACGATATCCTTTTGCTAACAATCCACCCTTTTCTAACATTTGCAACTTCACTTGACAATCACGCAGAGGACTTCTATTGTGCAAAATCTTTCCCTCAACACTCCCAAGGTTTGAATCTTGTATGACAGGCTCTTCTTTTTTTACATCTTCACGAACTGTATTTTCAACCTCCTTATCCCCAACTTTATCTTCTCTGGGTTCCTCGACCACTTCCTGAGTCATCTCGGTTTTTTTTTCAGTATTTTCTTGCTCTTGTAGTTCTTCATTCACAACAGACTCTTTCATATCAGTGTCCGTATCTTTTGCTTCTGCTTCTGCTTCTGCCTTTGGCTGATCGGTTCTCTCCACAAATTTTTCTTTTTTCTTCTTTTTGGTCTTTAGCCGATAGTTTTTCCCTGTAACAGGTTTTTCCGCTGAAACTGTTCTTATATCATCAGCTACCACCTTATTCCCTGTGTCATCTATTTTAGCTTCTAATTGTTCCTTTTGTTCTTTTTTCGCAATAATATCCATTGGTTTTGGCATGTTATCAACCCCAGCTGGAATAGCTCTGGCTTGTTTATCTTCCGCCTGAAACGACATCTGAAGTGAAGAAATAGCAGAACTAGGAATCAGTACACGAATGGTATCTTCTGAAATCTCTTTAACCTTACATTCTATAGTAGCGTTTGCAATATTCAAAGAAACCAAATCTGTGTAATTGCCAGTATTCAAAA
Organism: Planctomycetota bacterium; assembly: GCA_023261445.1. Classification (GTDB taxonomy): domain Bacteria; phylum Planctomycetota; class Brocadiia; order Brocadiales; family Brocadiaceae; genus 2-12-FULL-39-13. The sequence continues at coordinate 16,161 of JAHFOX010000015.1, read as the reverse complement.
ACTGCATATTTAAGGACTTAATGTTGTTTTTTAGTATCGCTGCTTCTACATATTCATTTGTAATACCTATTACTTTGACCTCAATATCTTTACCAACGTTCTTTAGGACTACTGTATCACCATCCACAGCCGTACAAAAACACACAAGTATGCATAACAGCAAAGTGCTGAATTTTATCATCAACAACTATCCCTATATTTATAAAAACTTATTTAAATTTATGTAACTCTTATTAATTTACGATGGCAAGCCTTAATTTGTGTATATAATCAATACTAAAACCTCATAAAATTCATCTTAACTAATCGCAATAGTTTAACATCCACTGGCTTTATATCAACTAAAAAAAGAAGGGGTATCACGCCTTTGAACGTAACGCCCCGTCTTTCTATATTTCTATGACACGGACCTTGTTATTTTATAACTTTTACCTTTACAGTATCTTTAAGTTTTTCATATCTAAATTTAACCTTCGCATTTCCTGTCTTGTTTTTAGCAGTAATTATAAAGAACGCCTCACCATTGACGTCAGTAGTTGCACTTCGTGGTGATACAAATATATGTTTCCTGTCGGACTTATTAATCTTAGTTGTAACCACATCTCCTTCTTCTGGCGAACATCCTTCAATCGGTATCAAAGTCACCTTCACTTCTCCACCCTCCCCACTTTTAAGAACCAGTTCGCTCGGTGATGCCGATATAGACTCAGTCTCGCATCCCGTTGGTGTCGGTGTAATGGTTGGCAACGGTATTAGTATGCTGAGTCGTCGGTGTTGGTGTAGCAATACTGACGATTAATTGTTTTCAAAAAACTTTACTGCCTATCTTTAAATTTTATTGAAATAGTATTAATCTCGAAGTACAAAAATTCTTAGAAATTACCGTCTTTATTCAATAAGTCACTGTAATGAAGTCGCTTTTTGTGTCGTTGTCGTCTCTGGTGTTAGTACCTTCGATTGGATTAAATTAATGTTCTTAACCTGAACGGGGGTATGTCTATCCCTTGGCGAATCGTCTCCCAATTGACCAGAGCCATTCAATCCCCACACCCAGACCGTGCCGTCTGACTTCAGGGCAAGGCTGTGCGAGTTCCCAGTAGCAATAGCAATAACACCTCCGAGATTACTTACCCGTACAGGAGTGTTTCTGTTCTCCTCTGTCCCATCTCCTAATTGAGCATAGAAATTCGATCCCCAAGCCCACACCGTACCGTCCGACTTAAGTGCAAGGTTGTGATTCCCTTTACAAGCAATGGCAATAACATTACTAAGATTACTTACCCTTACAGGCGTATTTCTATTCGCGGTCGTTCCCTCTCCCAACTGACCGTAACAATTTAATCCCCACGCCCAGACTGTACCGTCTGACTTCAGGGCAAGGCTATGACGGTATCCACTGGCGATGGCGGTTACATTACTGAGGCTACCAACCTTCGCGGGTGTGCTTCTGTTCATATTTGTCCCATCACCTAAGGCGCCTTCATTATTAAATCCCCACGCCCAGACGGTTCCATTAGACTTCAGGGCAAGGCTATGAAATCCTCCGCCAGCAACGGCAACAACCCCTTTGAACTTACATATCTGCACAGGTATGTTTCTATTCGTAGTTGTATTATCTCCCAATTGACTATTTTTATTATTTCCCCAAGTCCAAACAGTACCGTTCGATTTCAATGCCAGGCTATGTGAGTTTCCTCCAGCAATAGCAATGACGTCTTTAAGCCCATGCGCCTGCACAGGAAAATATTTTTTCTTAGTTGTACCATCACCCAATTGACCATCTGAATTATCCCCCCAAACCCAAACCGTGCGATCCGACTTTAAGACAAGGCTGTTTGTATTCTCACCAGCAATAGCAACAACATCTTTTAATCCAAGCACCTCAACTGGCATTCTTCTATTTATAGTTTCCCTATCTCCCAATTGGCCATCTGAATTATTTCCCCAAGCCCAAACCGTCCCGTCAGATTTTAGGGCAAGGCTGTGATACTCCCCTGCAGAAATCCGGGGTGTTGTTGATGCGAAAGACGCTCCACTTGCCATTAATAACAGTGAAAATAAAATTGCTATTAACCAAAAAATACTTACTTTATCATTGACACTGCCAAAAGATATGTTTCTCATAACTTTACATACTCCCTTTTATAAAAAAATACATCAACCTTAATGAAAGACACTCCTTTTAGGATATTTTAACTGGTAAATACTGATTTTTATATTTCTAGTGTTACATGTTTCTCATAATCTTTTTGCCTCCCTTTTTAAAAACATATTCTTGACTACGACATTTTTTAAACAAATTATCCGTATTTTTTTGTTCCCAATCATCTGTACCTTTCTAAGTAAATTTGGACCATCTCATTTAGCCATTTATTACAGCCATAAACAATTAGCTTTTAGCATAACCGACCTTTGATTTGAATAATATTTATAATAACATCACAAAGGTTTGTCAATATCTCTAAGCACCATAAGAAATATAAGCTAGTCTTCCCTTCGCCTTGCCAATAAAACGCTTGACACTTTTATTTAATATTCGTTATCATAACCAATCATTATTAAATATTTTTTATAGAAAGGAATACGGTTTGACTTCAAATATCAGAGTCCGTTTTGCGCCAAGCCCTACAGGCTATCTCCATATCGGAGGCGCAAGAACAGCCCTATTTAACTGGCTCTTTGCAAGGCATAATAAAGGTGTTTTCCTGTTACGCATAGAAGATACCGATCAACAACGCTCTACAGAGGAAGCCACACAAGCCATCCTTGATAGTATGAAATGGCTGGGATTAGACTGGGATGCGGGTCCGTATTCCCAGAGCCAACGACTAGCTATATATAAGCGATCTGCAGAAAAACTGGTAGAACAGGGAAAGGCATTTTACGATACCGATGCTGAAGGCCGCAAAGCTATTCGTTTCAAGATGCAGGATGGAACAACAGAAATTAATGACCTCATACACGGTAATATCACCTTTGATACAGCGCTTATTGAGGATTTTGTGATTCTCAAGGCTGACGGTTTCCCAACCTATAATTTCGCCTGTGTAGTAGATGATGCCGATATGGAAATCACACACATTATCAGAGGAGACGATCACATATCAAATACACCAAAGCAAATCGCTCTTTACAAAGCCTTTGGATTTAAAATACCAGAATTCGCTCATATTCCAATGATACTTGGGGAAGATGGCTCGAGATTAAGCAAACGACATGGGGCGACTTCTGTTACAGAGTATCGGGATAAAGGCTATTTACCTCATGCCTTGGTAAATTTCCTTGCCCTTTTGGGATGGTCGCCTGGAAATGATCAGGAAATCATATCAATTCCCGAAATGATTGATAAGTTCACCTTGAAACGCGTAAATAAGACCAGTGCACAATTCAACAACACAAAATTGGATTGGATGAACGGTCAATATATTAAAAATACGCCCATTGAGCAATTGACTACAGAAGCAGAGAGGTTTTTTGAAAAATCTGGTATTGATATGGCAAAAATCCCACGAGGGTGGCTGTCAAATCTTGTAACGTTGTACCACGAACGGTTTAAAACTTTTCAGGACTTACTGGAGCAGACGAGGTTTTTCTTTAATGATACGATTGAATATGATCTGGTTGCCGTGGAGAAATTCCTCAAAAAAGAAAAAATTGTCGAGTTATTGAGAGATGTGTACTCAGCTATTTCTCACATAGAAGATTTTGATAAGAAAAACTTAGAAGACTCACTACGGGCATTAACTGTAAAAACAGGGGTTAGCTTTTCAAAGCTTGCACAGCCACTGAGGATTTCCATAACGGGAAAGAGTGTTAGCGCCGGTATTTTTGAAACGATGGAACTACTCGGAAAGGAAAAGACACTGACAAGGCTTAACAATACTATTAAAAATCTATGTGAAATGCCGGAGGCAATCAAATTAAATTCTTAGCTTTAAAACAGGATTCACTTTATCATGCAATTTGTAGGAATCTCCGCTTGCAGAACCTTGTATGTGGAAAGCCTTTTCCTTTTTGTTGAGTGCAGATAACTGACAACTTACAATTTTATCCGTCTATAATTATCAAATAATTTGTGTATGGAAGTAAGGCTCTTTGTTGCGGTTGAAATTAACGAAGAATTTCGGGAAAAATTAGTAGAATTCCAGAATACGCTTAAAAAGGCGGATGCAGACGTTAGCTGGGTAACTCCTGAAAATCTTCATATCACTCTTAAATTTATCGGGTATATTGACGAAGAAAAAATTGCTTCGGTTTCTGATATAATTAAAAATTCGGTAGCCAACACACATCCTTTTAATCTTGATTATATAGGCGTGGGTGTTTTCCCAACAGAAAAAAATCCGCGAGTTATTTTTGCTGATATAATAGATTTAAACGGGATTTTAGCTAAAACCCATGAAAGACTGGACAATCAATTAGCAGCATTAGGTGTAGAACACGAAGAACGCAAATTCGAGGCACATCTTACTGTAGGACGAATAAAGACACGCAGAAACGTCAGAAAACTTATGGAAAGTATGAATTCTTACAGTGGGTTTAAATTTGGCGCGGAACATATTACACAGGTTGTTTTGATGAAAAGTGAACTTTCACCGCAAGGACCTACATATACGAAATTAAACAGCATTGATTTAGTTTCATAACCCAACAACCTTTTTATATTGGTGAAATATGACATTAAAACCTGAAGATGTAAATAAGGAAAAGCGACAGCAAGCCTTAGAAAGAGCAATTTCACAAATCGAGAAGCAGTATGGCAAAGGAACGATAATGAAGTTGGGCGGCGAGACGCGGTTAGATGTTCCTACTATCTCGACTGGAGCATTATCTCTGGATATTGCATTAGGCGTGGGCGGCATACCACGCGGCAGAGTCATAGAAATATTTGGTCCCGAATCTTCTGGTAAGACCACCCTGACTCTTCATATTATTGCTAACGCCCAAAAAGATGGTGGTACGGCAGCCTTCATTGATGCCGAACATGCCTTAGACCCTGACTATGCAAAAAAATTAGGGGTAGACCTGAATAATCTTATGGTCAATCAACCCGATACTGGTGAACAGGCACTTGAAATTGCAGAATTACTTGTAAGAAGCAATGCAGTAGATATTATTGCGGTTGATTCTGTTGCAGCCCTTGTACCTCGTGCAGAAATTGAGGGAGAAATGGGCGATGCACACATAGGATTACAAGCAAGATTAATGTCACAGGCGTTACGTAAACTAACAGGTTGTATATCAAAATCTCAAACAACTGTTATTTTTATAAACCAAATCAGAGAAAAAATCGGTGTCATGTACGGTGGAAACCCGGAAACAACGCCGGGAGGTAGGGCGCTAAAATTCTATTCATCCGTGCGTATAGATATACGGAGAATTGGCAGCATAAAGGATGGTGACGTAGCAATTGGAAACAGAGTCCGTGCCACGATTGCCAAAAACAAAGTTGCGGCACCCTTTAAAAAAGCTGAGTTTGACATCTTATATAATACAGGTATTTCCCGTGCAGGAGATATAATTGACCTCGGAGTCGAACATCAGATTATTGATAAGTCTGGCACCTGGTTTTCCTACGGCGAACTCCGACTAGGACAGGGCAGGGAAAATTCCAGACAGTTTATTGAGGGAAAACCTGAATTAATGAAAGAAATTGAACAGGCTATACTCAAAAAGATAAAACCAGAATTAATTACAGAAAAAACAACTGAAAAGACCTCCGAAAAAACCAAGGCGGAAACCATATCCAAGAAGGCTGAAAAATAATCTACAATTATGAAGACAAGCGAGATTCGTAACAAATTTCTAAAATTTTTCGAAAGAAAATCACACGTAATTTGGCCCAGCGATTCATTAGTTCCACAAAACGATCCTACGCTTCTTTTTACCGGTGCGGGAATGAATCAATTCAAGGACATGTTCTTGGGCAAAGGGAATCTAAATTTCAAAAAAGCAACCACGTGTCAGAAATGCATCCGTACGGGTGACATTGACAATGTAGGCAAAACAGCATCCCATCATACATTTTTTGAGATGTTAGGTAATTTTTCCTTTGGAGATTATTTTAAGAAAGAAACTATTGAATGGGCATGGGAGTTCTTAGTACAGGAATTAAAAATTTCAGAGAAACGTTTAAGTGTAAGTGTTTATAAAGATGATCGGGAGTCGTATGAAATTTGGGAGAAACATATCGGTATACCCAAATCAAAGATTTACCTGTACGGCGAAAGGGACAACTTCTGGCCTTCAAACGCACCCACACATGGACCTAACGGTCCTTGCGGCCCTTGTTCTGAGATTTTTTTTGACCAAGGAGAAAACATCGGCTGTGGGCGAAAGGAATGTGAACCAGCATGCGACTGCGACCGATATGTAGAGATATGGAATCTTGTGTTTACGCAATTTGACCGCAAAGAAGGCGGCAAACTGGAACCGTTACCACACAAGAATGTTGATACAGGCATGGGCCTGGAAAGGATGACCCGTGTCATGCAGGGAGTTCAAACCAATTTTGACATTGATATTTTCCGCCCTATTATCAAATGCATAGAAGAAATCACAAAGTTAAAATACAATGGAAAATTAGAGCATGCCGTACTCATGCGTCGCATCGCTGACCACACTAAGGCATGCGTTTTTTGTATTTCAGACGGCGTTCTGCCAAGCAATGAGGGTCGGGGATATATAGAAAGACGCTTGTTAAGGCGCGCCATACGGGACGGCGCACAACTGGGGATAAACGATTGCTTTTTATTTAAACTGGTGCCAATCGTAAGCGATGTGATGCAAGATTATTATCCAGATATTAAACAACGAAGAGAGAACATTGCACGAATCGTGAAAAGCGAGGAAGAAAAATTCCATGAAACTCTGAATCAGGGAAATCAAATACTGGAAGAGTTAATGGAAACTTTGCAAAAAAACAAACAAAAAATTCTTACAGGCAAGGAGGCTTTCAAGTTATACGATACATACGGTTTCCCTTTAGACATAACGGAATCAATTCTAAATGAAAAAGGATTTACAGTTGACAGGGACGGTTTCGAGAAAGAACTCAAAAAACAGCGACTACAGGCAAAATCTTCATCCCAAATGACTGGACAAGTATTCGATACTGGACCTCTTAGCAAGATTAAAGACATTTCTAAAGGCACTAAATTTTTAGGCTACGAGAAATGCGCGTGCGAAGGCAAGGTAATTGCTATAATACATGATAACCAACTTGTAGATACGGCTAAAGCAGGAGGCGAAGTTACAGTAATCTTAGACCAAACACCCTTCTACGGTGAGTCAGGCGGACAGATTGGCGATACAGGCATATTAGAATCAAATGGAAACCTCGTTAACATTTCAGACACAAAGAAAAATAGCGATTTTATCCTGCACATGGGTAAGGTGGTAAAAGGAGAACTCAAACAGGGAAGTGTGGTCAACGCAAAAGTTGATGTGCATCGAAGAAGTTTTATTCGAAAGAATCACTCGGCAACACATATTCTGCACTACGCACTAAGAAGAGTAATAGGCCAGCACGCAGAACAGGCAGGCTCTCTTGTTACACCTGATCGCCTGCGTTTTGATTTTCATCACTTCTCCAGTTTAACAAAAGAGGAAATGTCGAGAATTGAAGACCTGGTCAACGAAAGAATTTTGGAAAATAAACCCGTACTGGCAAAAGAGTCAACCATACAGGAAGCAAGAAGCGCAGGCGCTATCGCCCTATTTGGAGAAAAATATGGAGAACTGGTCAGGGTGGTTTCCATCGGCGATTTCAGCAAGGAACTGTGCGGCGGAACACACGTAAATAACTCCGGAGAAATTGGATTATTAAGGATTGTTGGAGAATCGTCTATTGCCGCAGGAGTCAGGCGTATTGAGGCAATAACGGGTATTGAGGCGCTAAGCAGATCCAGAGAAAAAGAGAAGATTATTCAGGAAATGTGTGACATACTAAACACTTCAGAAAATAAAATGATTACAAAAACACAGGAAGTCTTACATGAATTAAAAAATCTGCAAAAAGAGGTGCATAAATTAAAACAAAAGGATTTAGGTGATAAAGCAGGTTCTTTTATAGAAAATGCTAAAGAGGTTTCCGGCGTAAAGATTGTTACAAAAGAATTAGCAAATGCATCCGTAGAAGATTTAAGAAAAACTGTAGATTTATTAATGAAATCCGGCAAAGAACTCGCAATCATATTGGGAACCACACAAGACGGGCGCGCAACAATAATTGTTGCCTTAAGCCCAACCTTAGTAAAACGCGGGTTACACGCCGGGAATATCTCAAAAGAAGTGGCAAAAGTAATCGGCGGCGGCGGCGGCGGCAGGCCGGATATGGCACAGGCAGGCGGACAAATAGTAGAAAAACTAAATGAGGCACTTAATTTTGCCGTTGAGTTGTTGACTAAAATATTACTTAATCCTAATTAAAGTATGCATTCCCAAATTATGTTAGATTTTACGGTTTAAAATCCAAGGACTTTTTTTTGCACAAACCAAGACGGTTACACTACCATCATCTGAAATTTCAAAATATCATTAGTAAATAACGAGGTTTTACCTCCCCCCTCCAATTGGATAGAAAAGACCTATCATCGTTGAAATCAATGTATGTAAAGTCGGTCATCTACCCTCTGGACAACTAAAAGGACTCTTACTGTAAGTATACAACCGAGCTTGCGCCAAAAGCTTAACTGAATAGTTATGCTACAAACTTGAATTTCCATTCAATTAGTAACATCAGGCTTTGGTTTTTCCTTGACAATAGAGGTATCTATATATAGAATTTTTGTTTCAAAAGGTGGTATATTCTATGTACAAGAGTATATTTATACTTCCGTGGAGTAAGACTATATACTTACAAAAAAGTTGAAGCATATTGTAATGAAGTACTGGGAAGTCCAAGCATAATTACTTCCGTTATTTTTTGCCTTCCCTGTACTTCTTTTTTTTATGAAACTTAATGTTAATTTTTTTAGAGGTGATAAATGCCTAATCCAAAGAGAAGGTTTTCGAATTCAAGAACTCGTAAAAGACGCACACACGACAAATTAACTCCTCCCGTTATTCCACTTTCAGAAAACATAGAGGGTGGAGTTGGTGTGCGTTCAAAACGTTATATTTGTTCACATTGTAAACAGGTAAATCAACCACACACCGTTTGTCACAACTGCGGCTATTACCGAGGTAAACAGGTTATTTCTGTCGAAAGGTAAGTTCCATGAGAGTTGCGGTAGATGCAATGGGTGGAGATAAAGCTCCACACGAAGTTGTTAAGGGGTCGGTACTGGCTGCTCAACAATTTTCAGATAGTGAAATTGTGTTGGTTGGCGATGAAAAGGTAATTCAGCGCGAATTAAATATTTACGGAGCAGATCCGAAGAACATTGTCATTCATCACGCACCTCAAGTGGTAGGAATGGATGATCCTGCAACTTATTCTATACGTCAAAAAACCGATTCATCAATTACACAAAGTGTTAAACTAGTGGCAAATGGAGAGGCGTCTGCCGTAGTTAGTGCGGGGCATACCGGCGCTACTGTGGCTGCGGCAACCCTACACCTAAGAACCCTAAATGGGATTAGACGCCCAGGCATTGCTATCACGCTTCCGACGAGGCATGGAATATGTTTAATTATTGATGTGGGGGCAAATATTGCGTGTAAACCAACACATCTCTTCCAGTATGGCGTCATGGCTGCAGTGTTTAGTAAATATATCTATGGCATAGAAAATCCAAAGATAGGGCTTCTGAATATTGGCGAAGAAGATGCGAAAGGAAACGATCTGGCGAAAGAAACATTTGCCCTGCTATCTAGTTCTCACTTAAATTTCGTGGGAAACGTTGAAGGCAGGGAAATATTTGATAATAAAGCTGACGTAGTTGTTTGTGAGGGTTTTGTCGGAAATGTAATGCTAAAATTTGCAGAAGGAATCGCCATGAGCCTTCTATCAACAATAAAAGCGGAAGCTATGAAGAGTTTCTGGTCGAGGCTTGGACTGGGTTTGTGTAAACCAGCAATAGAAAAATTAAGGGCTAAAATGGATTTTTCAGAATATGGGGGGGCGCCGTTATTGGGAGTTAATGGTGTTTGTATTATAGGTCACGGCAGATCTGATTCCAAGGCAATACAAAACGCCATAAAACTTGCTTTGCAATTATCAAAAAACGAAGTCAATGAACATATTATTTCCGAAGTGGAAAAAACAAATTCGCTTATAGCAAACGTTACTTAAACAATTAACTATAGATTAATCTCTCTCACAAGGGTAATTAAAATCCACATGCAACAAAATCAAGGCGTATCCATTACAGGTGTAGGTTCCTACCTGCCGCGCAAGGTTTTAACAAACTACGATTTAGAAAAGATGCTTAACACAAGCAATAATTGGATCGTTCAGCGGACGGGTATTAAAGAACGTCGTATTATTGAAAACGGTGTAACAACGTCCGATCTTGCCACAAAGGCTTCTTTAAAGGCGATGAAAGATGCTAAAGTTTCTCCGAAAGATTTAGACATGATTATCACCTCAACGATTACGCCAGACCATTTCTTTCCTTCAACCTCATGTTACATACAACAAAAAATCGGCGCAACAAGGGCAAGCGCCTTTGATATACTAGCGGCATGTGCTGGTTTTATTTACGCCATATCCATTGGACAAAGCTTTGTCGTCTCTGGAGCGGCAGAAACAGTCCTTGTTGTGGGTTCTGAGTGTTTATCGAAGATCACTGATTATAAAGACCGAACGACCTGCGTATTGTTCGGGGATGGCGCCGGCGCTGTCATTTTACAAAAAAGCAAAACAAAACATGAAATTCTTTATACGAGTTTAGCCGCTGACGGCTCACAGGCAGATGTACTTATAATGCCAGGGGGGGGATCAAAGAATCCTGCCTCTTTAGAATCTATCCGGAAACGAATGCATTATATCCAATTTAAAGGCAAAGAGGTTTTCAAATTAGCAATTAAAAACATCACAAAACTGATCAATGAAACAGTAAAAAAGAACAATCTCAATCTTAAGGATATAGATTTAATCATCCCCCATCAAAGCAATCTGAGAATCATCGAAGCAACCATGCAAAAGCTTGGATTACCAATGGAAAAAGCGTTTGTAAACATTGATAAATACGGAAATACTTCTTCCGCCTCCATTCCGATTGCAATTGACGAAGCAAGAAAAGCAGGACGTCTCCACAAAGGAGACCTTGTTATGCTGGTAGCATTTGGAGGAGGATTGACGTGGGGGTCTTCTCTTATTAGATGGTAGAAAACTCAAGAAAGACTGCTTTCCTGTTCCCGGGACAGGGATCTCAATATACAGGCATGGGGAAGGATTTTTATGAACATTTCAAAGAAGCACGCGAAGTCTTTAACCAAGCTAACGAAATTTTAGGTTTTGACTTAGCTGCACTTTGTTTTAATGGAAAACAAGAGGAACTAAACAAGACCTCCGTTTGTCAACCTGCGATACTTGTAACCAGCATAGCCATATTAGAGGTCTTGAAAAAAAACTCTTCTAATCGGATAAACACATGCTCTGCCGTGGCTGGGCTTAGTCTGGGAGAATACACAGCCCATGTATCCGCTGGCTCTATTGCCTTTAAGTATGCTATAAAGCTGGTATACAAACGGGGCGTGTTTATGCAAGAGGCATGCGATGCAAAGCCGGGAGGAATGGTTTCTATAATCGGGCTAGAGGATGAAAAAGTAGAACAGATTTGCACAGAAATGCAACCTCTTGGAATTGTTTGCACTGCAAATTATAATAGTCCCGGACAGGTCGTTATCTCTGGTGAAAAAACAATATTGGAAAAGGCGTCCAATCTGGCTAAGGAGCGAGGTGCAAAAATGGTTGTCCCTTTGAAGGTAGACGGGGCATTTCATTCATTTTTAATGAACCCTGCCAGCACTAAGCTTTCAAAGGAACTCGAGGCAACGCCAATTTCAAAATCTACTATTCCAGTTGTGGCAAATATACACGCAAAATATGTAACAGAACCTGACGAGATAAAAACATCTCTGGCAAGGCAACTAAACAGTCCTGTACGGTGGCATCAATCAGTATGTATGCTGATTCGGGACGGGTTTAACCAGTTTTATGAGATAGGACCTGGAAAATCTTTATCAGGACTTATGAAAAGGATTGACTCTAATCAGAAAATAAGGAATATTGACACAGTAGAAGCATTTAAAAGTTTGATAAAATCTAATTAATTTTACTATAAGGAGATAAAACAGTGTCAGCAATTGAAGACAAGGTGAAGGCAATTATTACAAAACAATTAGGAATAAAGGCAGAACAAATCACAAAGGAAACTTCTTTTATCAACGATCTTGGAGCCGATTCCCTGGATACCGTAGAATTGATCATGGAATTTGAAGATGCCTTTGATATGAATATCCCTGATGAAGATGCAGAAAAGATACGAACTGTGGGAGATGCAATTAAATACATTGAGGAACACAAATAAATGCAGAAACGACGAAGGGTCGTTATTACTGGCGTCGGGGCAATCACATCTTTAGGTCAAGAAAAAAAACAAATCTGGTCAGCTTTATGTGAAGGCAAAAGTGGTATAAAACCAATCACTTCTTTCGACACATCTGTCTTTGATGTACACTTCGGAGGAGAAGCGAACGACTTTGACCCAACACTGTGGTTTGATATTAAAGAAGCGCGCCGTTTAGATCGCTTTGCCCAATTTGCTTTAGCCGCATCTATTCTAGCAATAAAAGATGCCGAATTGAAGATAGACAGCTTTGACCAAACAAGGATTGGGGTTGTAATCGGTTCAGGCATGGGCGGCATGCTGGAACTAGAAACCCAGCATAAGATTCTTATGAACAAAGGACCTTCGAGAGTATCGCCCCTTATGGTTCCCAAATTAATGATCAACGCTGCATCAGCACAAGTAGCAATACGATTTGGTTTAAAGGGCCCTAATTATGCATTGGTAACAGCCTGTACCACCGGCGTTAACGCCATTGGAGAGGCCGCCCACGTCATCCAAAGAGGAGATGCGGACATCATGATTACAGGGAGTGCTGAGGCAGTAATTACTCCTTTAGGGCTTAGTGGATTTAGTGCTATGAAGGCGCTATCCACCCGGAATGACGCTCCGCAAAAAGCCAGCCGTCCGTTCGATAAAAACCGAGATGGCTTCGTCATCTCAGAAGGAGCCGGTATTATCGTTATTGAAGAGTTCGAAACAGCAAGGAAAAGAGGTGCTGATATTTACGCTGAAATTCTTGGTTACGAGCTTAATTCAGATGCTTACCATATTGCATCTCCAGAACTTGACGGAAATGGTGCGGCACGGTGTATGGCAAGCGCATTGAAAAACGCCAAGTGTAATCCGGAAGAAATTGATTACATTAATGCACATGCCACGTCAACTCCTATCGGTGATAATATCGAGGTAAAGGCAATAAAGAATGTTTTTGGACGGCACGCCCAAAAAATTCCTGTCAGCTCTACAAAGTCTATGCTTGGACATCAACTCGGGGCAGCGGGCAGTGTAGAAACTATTATCTGTACCTTAGTAATCAAGGAGGGAATCATTCCCCCGACTATCAATTATGAAACCCCCGATACAGAGTGCTCAGGGTTAGATTTTGTTCCTAACGTAGCAAGAAAAAAGAAGGTCAAGAAAGCCCTATCCAATTCCTTCGGTTTTGGCGGACACAATGCCTGCATTATTTTGGGTAAGTTATAGGGTACGGTGTCTTTAATCACAATTCTCCAGCGAAAATTACAATTTACGCATTTCCTCACTGCAAAAGTATCAATGCACTAATGTGGAGTTTTTGTAAATTTCTTAATGGCATTATATATCTCCGGCAGTTTTTTGATTAATACCTGAATACGCTTCTCCTCGTTAATGGGTTTGGCTGGAGAACCCCATACTATAGAACTTGCTTCTAAGCTCTTATAAACATTAGAGCCCCCCCCAATGACGCAGTTATCGCCTATAGTTATGTGATCAGTAATGCCTACATCCTCTGCAATCATGACGTTTTTCCCAATTCTGGTGCTTCCTGCAATCTTGGCATAGGCAATAAGCATTGTGTTATCACCTATAATAACATTATGGGCAATATGGGAATGGTTGTCTATTTTCACTCCATTCCCAATAACCGTCTTATCAATGGCAGCGCGGCAAATCGTTACCATAGAACCAATTTCAACATCATCTCCTATCTCAACTGTTCCGACTTGCGGTATTTTGGTGTGTTTGCCATTCAACTGAAGATAACCAAACCCATCATCACCAATAACGCTGTTACAGTGGATAATAACACGCTTTCCAATTATAACATCTTCTCTAATAGTAACATTGGCATGAATAATAGAATCATTTCCAATACGGCTCTCTCTGCCAACAAACGTATTCGGATAAATTGTAACATTGTTTCCTATATTCACGTAGTCATCAATGACAACATACGCCCCAATAGAAACACCTTTTCCTATTGTAGCTTCTTTACTTATAACAGCAGTAGGATGAATACCTATCGGACGCCTATATCTTTCTCTGGCTACAACCTCCATAAACTTGGTAAAGGCAAGAAACGGATTGTCAACGATTATTTGAGGTTTTTTAAGCGCTTGTATCTCACGGTGTACAACCATTGCCGAAGCTTTGGACACAAGGGCATTCTTGATTAACGTGTCGTCCTTAATAAACGTTATGTCATCCTTTTTTGCAGATTCAATACTGGCAATGCCCGTGATGATAACGTCTCCTTTGCCAATGATTTTACCACCTATAATGGATTGGATTTGTTTTAGCGTGTATTTCATAGTTGTCGAAGGACATCGTATCACAACCATAAATTACTGTCAAATGAAGTTTTATATTGACAATCTTATGTGTTAAAATAATAATATTCTTAATACTTCTATAAATTTTGGGGAAAATCTTATGTGTGGAATTGTGGGATATATCGGGCAAAAAGAGGCTGTCAAGGTGTTGTTGGACGGCATCAAAAGACTCGAATACCGCGGTTATGATTCCGCTGGCATGGCAATTACTGAGAATGGCAGGTTGCGGTGTGTAAAAGCGGTAGGCAAGATCGTTGAACTAGAAAAGAAACTTAATGGAAATAATATCCACGCAAATATGGGAATTGTACACACACGATGGGCTACACACGGCGCACCAACTTTAGAGAATGCCCACCCTCACACTGATTGTAACAACGAGATTGCCGTAGTGCATAACGGAATAATTGAGAATTATGATTATTTAAAATCAAAACTTGAGCAAGAAGGACACACCTTTAAAAGCGAAACGGACACAGAGGTACTGGCACATCTAATCGAAAAATATTTTGACGGCAATCTTGAAACGGCAGTTATGGAAGCATTAAAAGAGGTTGAGGGAACTTATGGCATTGCGGTAATTTCCCCAAAAGATCCACAAAAGATCGTAGCGGCAAGAAAAGGTTCTCCTTTGGTACTGGGTATCGGAAATAACGAATATTTTATTACCTCTGATGTTGCCGCCTCCCTCGAACACACCCGAGATGTCGTTTATCTTGACGATGACGAGGTGGCAATTCTTACCCCAAATAAGTACGAAACCAAGACTATGCAAAACATTCCTACTTACAAAAAAGTGGAAGAGGTGCTGTGGAATATTGATATGATCGAAAAGGGCGGTTATCAGCATTTTATGCTTAAGGAAATCCACGAACAGCCTCAAGCATTAAGGAATGCCATGCGTGGGCGACTGGATATCGGTGGAAATTCTACAAGGCTAGGCGGTTTGATTGTACACGAAAAGATTCTCAAAGAGGCAAAACGTATTGTAATTGTTGCCTGCGGAACTTCATGGCATGCAGGATTGGTTGGTGAATACATGCTGGAAGAACTTGCTCGCATACCTGTAGAGGTTGAATATGCCTCCGAATTCCGTTATAGAAATCCTGTAATTGAAGAGGGCACTATAGTAATTGCCATAAGTCAGTCAGGAGAAACGGCGGACACACTGGGCGCCATGCGCGAGGCAAGGCAAAAGGGCGCCAAAATACTCTCTATCTGCAATGTCGTCGGCAGTACTATAGCAAGGGAATCTGATTTTGGAATCTATTTACACATCGGTCCCGAAATAGGCGTCGCCTCCACAAAGGCATTCACCGCTCAAATAC
>JAHFOX010000117.1 GCA_023261445.1 Planctomycetota bacterium | reverse complement strand
AGCCGTGAGGCTGGGACGCAAAGCCATGGGTCTTCTATGAAGAACAGAAGAGTGCCAGGTTGCCGTGACCGAATGGTCCGTAACAATTAAGGTATTTCTCCTCTTCTTCAGGGAAGATCGCCAGGTTGCCATTTTTGTTAATCCTTTTTCCTGGATAGGAGAAATACCATGAAGCGCGCATCTTACCTTTTAGCAATTTTCATCTTTTTAGTCATACAATTCCTCTTCATCAATCCGATAAAATTCACATCAGCAGCATCAGCGGCGGACAATTGGAAGAACATTTATGGCATTGTCTGGTGTGGTAAGCCAGCCGAGGACATGAGATATGCCAAGCAGATGGGGTATGAGTATATTGCGATAAATCCATCATCTTTCCCGAAAGAATATCACAAAAATCCCGATGGTGCTGGTCTTAAATTTTATCTTATCGATCCTTACTTTTATCCACAAGTTTTATCTGGATACAATAGAGATATAGATACCACAGGATCAATTTCTGATGAAGCAAAGGATTTTTATAATCAACGTATGGTATGGAAGAGTAACGATTCATTTCCAGGCAATCTGGCGACAGGTTATCACCCTGCCGGCGCTTCCACGCAATTTTCCATAATGTGGGATTTTCAACAGCAAGCGGTTATTGATGAGGTAGTTGAAAAGATTATTAACCTGGCAAAGAGTTATGAGGATACAAGTTTGCCTTTCACCTTTGGCGGATATATAATTAATGAGCCAAAACTTGCAGGTGAATTCTATAGATTAGATGAAAAGGGGGATAACGTATCAGTTGGTTTGTCCTATTGGACAGGAGCGGATTCTGGTTTGGTGCATGGCGCCATTACCCATGAGTATGCAACGTATTCTGAGGGAAGGGCAGCATTTTACAAGCAGTTAAGGGCAAGGATGTCTCGGGAGTTTACGAATCCAAAATGGATTGTTCAACCAACGTTACTCTATAGTGAGGTGGATAACGATGAATGGATATATCAGATAAAAGATCGTGCGGACAAGGATGAGTTAACGCCGGATATGCTAAGTCAGGAAAGCGAGCAGAACACTAATTTTGTGGATGACGCAAATAATTTCAATTCAGGGGTAAATATTACAAAAGGCAAGGTTGGCAACTCTCAATCTGGAGAAGTGGATGAATACAAGAATCGTCTTTTTGCAGCCAGGGCGGGCATTAACGGCGCTTGGTATAATTGGTTTTGGCGGTTTGGCGGCACAGGAGATATGCCAGACTTTGAGCGTATTACCAAAGTTTATCCCAGACTTAAACTCATAAGGTGTTTACCCAACTGGGATAATCTGAATAATGTCTCTTTTGCTGACCGTTCATGGGATGGCAGGGTTTATCAGAGCACAAAGAGTTATGCGAGTAGTGATGTTATGTATTCACGTCATCCAAAAACAGGAAAGCTTTTTGCGGTGTTTTTAACGCTGTCGGGGGTTATAACGCTTAATGCGGGAGAGACGGTAACCTCTGTAGAGCGCACGGATGGTTTTTTTGTTGAGTCAGGGGATGGGAACGCCGATGTTAATATCACAGGGAATGAAATACGCTTAAAGAGCAGGAAGGATATTGGTAAGGGATACATCTTTACATTATCGTCATTGTCGGATGGTAATTCGTCAACTGGGTTAGAGACGGACGAGACGTTCGGTTCTGCGGCGTCGAATGGAAAAGTAAATGGCCGTGGGTTGACGAATACGACGTGGGTCAAGTACGGTACTACCAGTGGGTCACATAACAGTGTATCATCAAAACAGAGGACAAAAACCATACTCTCGCAACAATCAGTCTCAGCACAAACAACATGGCAGAAGGTAGCCAAAAGAACGCAAGCCCAGAAAACTGCCGGACTCTCCGGCGGTGAAGGCTGGCAGATGATATTTGGAATAAACTATG
This sequence comes from Planctomycetota bacterium, assembly GCA_023261445.1. GTDB lineage: Bacteria > Planctomycetota > Brocadiia > Brocadiales > Brocadiaceae > 2-12-FULL-39-13. The sequence continues at coordinate 2,213 of JAHFOX010000117.1, read as the reverse complement.
CTCCATCGAATGGTAATATAGCATATCTTGTTACTGATACTAACCAGGTATGGAAAACCACAAACGCTAACGGTACGGAAACTGTTTGGAATAGAAAAGCTAATGGATTCCTTCCTCAAGGGGGTATTTCTTTGGCTGTTGATCCAACTAATGAAAATATAGTTTATGTTGCCGGCAGTTTGAATATGCCCGAGGTTAATGAGTCAGTTCTAAATCCTGTCGAAGGGATACTCCGGACAACAGATGGCGGAGATACATGGACTCTGGTTACATCCTATTCTTATACTACTTATGGCCCCCAGGCGCATTTTCACAGGTCTGCTAAGGGGGGTCTTCATATTGCCTTTGCTGGCAGCGCTCTTTATGCTGCGCCAAGCACAGGTGGTCTTTTGAAATCAACTAATGGCACTACCTGGACAAGACTTTCAAAAAGTGGCGGCGGATATGTATTAGACACGGTAGAACTATACAATATAAGCGCCCATCCAACAGATAATACAATCTTGTTCGTATCTGCTCCTAACGGACTCTATAAGGTCAAAGATAGCGGCGGTTCTGCAACGGTAACTAAAATAGGCACCGGATTGCCAGCAGGAGCGGTATATCAGTTGCAAATTAACAGAAGCGCGCCAAACACTATGTATATTGCAACGGGGGCAAATGGAGTTTATCGTTCCACCGATGGAGGGCTTAATTTCAGCCCAAGAAATAACGGTTTATCACTTCCTATAGGCAACGGAGCCATGTTCCTTGCCATGTCACCCGCTAACCCAAATCGGTTGTTTGTTACCTTCGGGGCTTGGGGAAAGCACTTATATTACACAACGGATGGAGGAGCAAACTGGACACAAACATCAAATATGGATGAAGAAAACGGTGATGGGTGGGTGGCTGGCTCTACATTTGGTTATACAAGCAATTTGTCTGGAGTTGACACTGCGATTAACCCTATAGCTTTTCATCCAACAAATGAAAATATTGCTTTTGTGGCTGGTTGGGGTAATCAGATAAAAAAGACAACAGACGGTGGTGTTACCTGGAAATACTCCAATACAGGTTACATAGGTGCTACTGAGTCACAAGCCGGAAGTGTCCCTATTGGATGGGATTCAACCAATCCCAATAGGGCAACATTTTTTCATATGGACTTTGGCCCGATGATTACAACAGACGGGGAATCTACTTTTAGGAATATATATACAACCTGGAATGGCAGACAAGCTGCTGTTTGCGGGGCAATGAGAGGTAATATTATCGTTGCGGCATTTGGTCCCAACGATCAACAGAGAATCCATATATCAAGAGATTCTGGCGCATCCTGGACTGCCGTTTCCGGGGCAGATGCCAATTTCTTTTTTTGCGCTTTCCATCCGCAAAATCCGAATATAGTGTATGTCAGCGGCTATGCCTCAAATTTTTCTGGGAGTCGTGCCTATAAATTCACAGATATTCAAAACACAAATACCTTTACAACTCCTGGCATGATGGTTATGGGTATTTTTAAAGGAAATGGGAATATTGTTTACTCATATTATGCTGAAGGCCCTATTTATAAATCCACCGATGCAGGGGTTACCTGGACAACTCCCTATCCTTCATTGAATATTCCATCAGGGTTTTATATCAAACAAATTGCTATAGACCCTACAAACGAGAATAGGATTTATGTTACCGTGTGGGGGAAAGGAGTATATATAATAACTGATACTGCCGCCAATGGAGGAACTGTTCTGGTAAGGAATGAAGCGCATGGTTTAGCGCTAAGCCAATTTGGTTCGGTAGATACTCTCTCAATAGTTACAGACCCAAATAATCCAGGTGTTGTCTATACAGGCGCAATAAGAGCTAACAGAGGACAATCCAATGGTGTTTTTCGTTCAACAGACAGCGGGGTTACGTGGACTAATATTTCTGGCAATCTGGGGCCGCAACTCAACGTAGTAAATCTGTCCGTAAATCCATATAATAGCTATGTTTATTTGGATTCTTATAGTGGCACTTGGAAATTGCCTCCGCCATTATCAACCTCTACCGCTGATACCACAGCGCCGAATTGTTCTATAAGTATTAACAGCGGCGCTTCTTACACCAATTCTACGGCAGTTACGCTAACGCTTTCTGCTACGGATAATGTAGGGGTAACGGGGTATTACCTTTCTAGCAGTGCTACAAAGCCCTTAGCATCTGCCACAGGGTGGACATCGATATCTTCT
>JAHFOX010000014.1:24886-36002 GCA_023261445.1 Planctomycetota bacterium | reverse complement strand
TTAAGGTTAGCTAATTCTACTATGCCTTGTTTTCCCAATGCACATAAATAGATGCAAGCCCTGAGCGCAAGAAGCGCCTGATTGGTGCATATATTTGAAGTTGCCTTCTCGCGTCTGATGTGTTGTTCCCTTGCCTGTAGTGTGAGGACAAAACACCTCTTTCCATTATTGTCAACCGTCTCGCCAGCAATCCTGCCTGGCATCTTGCGCAGAAGTTCATTTTTCACAGTAAAGAAACCCAGATATGGCCCGCCATAGTTCAGGTAATTTCCAAGCACCTGCGCCTCGCCAACAGCAATATCGGCGTTGTATTCACCCGGCGGTTTAAGTAAACCCAGAGAAATGGGGTTTACACAGGCAATAAAAAGGGTATCGTGCTTGTGTACAATATTTGAGATTGCCTCCATGTCTTCGATACATCCAAAGAAGTTTGGATTCTGAATCAAGACGGAGGCGGTTTTGTCGTCCACAATCTTCTTTAATAAATTTAAATCCGTTATACCTTCAGGAGTGTCAATTTCAATAATTTCTGTGTGCAATCCCTTTAAATATGTTTTGAGTACCTGTCGGTATTCAGGGTGGATTGCACGTGAACAAACGATCTTGTTCTTTTCCTTCAAACGTATGGATAATAGCGCTGCTTCTGCAAGGGCAGTTGAGCCGTCATACATGGAGGCATTGGATACATCCATACCTGTCAGTTCACACATTAAAGTTTGGAATTCGAAAATTGTTTGAAGTGTCCCTTGGCTTACTTCTGGCTGGTATGGCGTGTAACTGGTATAAAATTCACTTCTTGATGCGAGATGGTCAACAACAGTTGGTATGTAGTGTTCATAAGCGCCAGCGCCCAAAAATGAAATACAATTCTTGGTGCTGGAATTTTTTTCACTTAAATCTTTTAATGCTTTTAATACTTGCGGTTCGGAAAGTCCTTGTGGTAACGATAAGGAGAAATTTCGCAGCGTTTTTGGAATATCCTCCAAAAGCGTCTCTAGTGAAGTTATGCCCATCTCTTTGAGCATTATTTCCTTATCACGCTCGGTATTTGGAATGTAATCCATGAGTTATTCTTTCAAATGCAAAATTACTCTGACGTAAACTAATCTCACATTTCTCCGTTTACAAAAAAAGATTAAGGGGATTTTTATGGTATTTTTAAGATACGGAGGTCATTCAGTAAAATAGTTATGTATTGAAGTATTTGAAATTGAAGCAAAAACGGCATGGACAATCAATGAAAAAACTCTAACTGATTTATGTATGGTAATAATCCTGAATAGGTTTAACGCCGAGGCTGCCGTTTCTGAGCGCTTCAATGGCTTTTGTGGAGGCAATAGCGCCGGCAACAGTTGTAAAATATGGGACGCGATGGACAAGAGCCGTACGGCGAATAGAATAGGACGCCTCCTGTGAGGATTTGCCCTCTGTAGTGTTAATAACAAGATGGATTTCGTTATTCTTGATGTGATCAACAATGTTAGGTCGCCCTTCAATTACCTTTAAAACGGGTGTGACTGAAACATTATTATCGGAAAGCACTGCGGCGGTACCTTGCGTGGCTACGATTTTAAAACCCATTTGTAAGAGTTTTTTTGCAATAGACACCATAGCCTTTTTGTCTTTGTCTCTGACGCTCATAAAAACAGTACCGGTTAACGGGAGGCTGCAATCGGCTGCCATCTGCGACTTTGCATAGGCACGCCCAAAATCTGTATCCAGTCCCATAACCTCGCCAGTTGATTTCATTTCTGGACCTAATATTGTGTCAACCCCTTTAAACTTTATAAAAGGGAACACAGCCTCTTTCACAGCAACGTGCTTTAACTTCACATTCAAAGAGATATTTAATTCATTGAGTTTTTTTCCTGCAATTACCTTAGCGGCAATTTTAGCCATCGGAATGCCTATTGCCTTGCTGACAAAAGGCACAGTTCTGGAAGCGCGAGGATTAACCTCCAGCACATATACCATTTTATCTTTAATTGCAAATTGTATATTAATAAGGCCTACCACGTTTAATGCAAGAGCAATGGTCTGTGTTTGTTTTTTTAATTCGTTGATAATGTCATTTCCAATGGAGTAGGGAGGCAGTGAGCAGGCGCTATCCCCCGAATGGATGCCCGCTTCTTCGATGTGCTCCATAATGCCGCCGATAAACACCTCCTTGCCGTCACAGATTGCATCTACATCAATTTCTATGGCATCTTCTAAGAATCGGTCAATTAAGACAGGGTGTTCTGGCGATACCTGCACAGCATGGGTAATGTAATCTTCCAGTCCAGTATCATCATAAACGACTCGCATTGCCCTACCGCCAAGAACATAAGAAGGCCTGAGCATTACAGGATAACCAATTTTGTTGGCAACCGCTTTTGCTTCATCAGCAGAACGGGCACCGCCATTATCAGGCTGCCGTAATTTTAACTGATTCATTAAAGCTGCAAATCGTTCGCGGTCTTCGGCTATATCAATGCTGTCTGGTGAAGTTCCCAGTATTCTTACGCCTTCTTTTTCCAAAGGCACAGCAAGTTTCAGAGGTGTTTGTCCGCCGAACTGGACAATTACACCTTCAGGCTTTTCCTTATAAACAATTTCAAGAACATCTTCAAGCGTAAGCGGCTCAAAATAAAGCCGATCGGAAGTGTCATAATCGGTGCTTACTGTCTCTGGATTACAGTTAATCATAATGGTTTCATAGCCTAATTCTCTTAGTGCAAAAACCCCGTGAACACAGCAATAATCGAACTCGATGCCCTGACCTATGCGGTTGGGACCACTGCCAAGTATTATTATTTTTTTCTTCTGAGTGGGTTCCGCTTCGCATGACGTTTCGTAGGTTGAGTACAAGTATGGTGTAAATGCCTTGAACTCTGCGGCGCAGGTATCAACATGTTTAAATACGGGTCTGATTGACTCTTTATGACGATAGTTTCGGATGGTTTTTTCGTCAACGTCACATAAATTAGCAAGGTATTTGTCCGAATAACCATATTGTTTTGCCTCAATAAGCATCTCTCTATCCACGACAAACTGAACGGTAGGGGAGAACGGCAGTTCGCCCCTACTACCTTCCAAATGCTTATGTTTTATCTCGACTTCCATGTCAATTATCTGCTTGATATTGTATAAGAACCAGCGGTCAATATGTGTCCATTTATATATTTCATCTAAGCTTATTCCCATTCGTATAGCATCAGCAATATGCCAAAGTCTGTCAGGATCAGGTGTTATCAGTTTGTTTCTCAGAAACTCATACCGTTGTTCGTTTGTCCACTTATCGCTTGCTTGTGGCAATAGAATCTCAAAACCATGTCGTCCGGTTTCTAATGAACGGATTGCCTTGCCAACGGCTTCTTTGAAAGTGCGTCCAATAGCCATGGCCTCGCCTACGGATTTCATGTGTATTGTGAGAATTGGATCGGTATCTGGAAATTTCTCAAAATTGAAACGAGGTATTTTTACCACGCAGTAGTCAATTGTAGGTTCAAAACAAGCAGGTGTATAGCGCGTAATATCGTTGGGAATTTCATCAAGGGTGAAGCCTACCGCAAGCTTGGCGGCAATTTTGGCGATTGGAAAGCCAGTTGCCTTTGAGGCAAGGGCAGAACTCCTTGAAACACGGGGATTCATTTCGATTGCGAGCATTTCGCCGTTTTCGGGATTAACTGCAAATTGAATATTTGACCCGCCGGTTTCAACGCCAATCTCTCTGATAATTTTGATTGCCGCATCACGCATGATTTGATATTCAACGTCAGTGAGTGTTTGGGCAGGCGCCACAGTGATACTATCTCCTGTGTGAACGCCCATTGGATCGAAGTTTTCAATAGAACAAATAATTACAACATTGTCTTTTAAATCACGCATTACTTCCAGTTCGTATTCCTTCCATCCCAGGACAGAGCGTTCTATAAGCACCTCGTGGACAGGGCTTGCCTCTAAAGCCGTCTTAATATATTCTTTGTACTCTTCAATGTTATATGCCGCATTTCCGCCGGTGCCGCCTAGAGTAAAAGAAGGTCGAATGATTGCGGGGAAACCGATAGTATCAATGACTTTCATTGCATCGTCGTAAGAGCGTGCATAACCGCTTTCAGGCACTGCAATGCCAATCCGTTTCATAGCGGATTTAAACAGAGACCTGTCTTCGGCTTTCTTGATGGCATCCAGTTTGGCACCAATCAGTTCCACGCCGTACTCGTTCAATATCCCCTTTTCTGCAAGGCTAACGGCTGTGTTTAAACCAGTCTGTCCGCCAAGGGTTGGGAGTAAAGCCTCAGGGCGTTCCTTGGCTATAATCTTTGCTATCATTTCAGGCGTTATTGGTTCAATGTATGTCTTGTCAGCTACCTCGGGGTCTGTCATAATTGTTGCGGGATTGCTGTTTACCAGAACGACTTTGTACCCTTCTTCACGAAGCGCCTTGCAAGCTTGAGTGCCTGAATAATCAAACTCACAGGCTTGACCAATAACAATTGGCCCCGAGCCGATTATAAGGATTTTTTTAATATCTGTTCGTTTAGGCATTTGGGTTATTCGAGTTAATTGAGTTTTTTAGGTTTCTTGAGTTCCTTACAGTGTTTTTCATTGTCAAGTAAATATGTTATTAGACCACTGTTAAGTTTGGATACCTTTTCAGCTTGATTACATATCTTTTCAAATACTTACTTGGAAATATATTTTTGATCTGACGCCACATAAATCTCACTTTGTACCTCAGCAGATGAACTCTTAGATATAAAGAGATATTGAACAAACTCCTTGTTTGCCCTTCGGGAAAAACCTTCCGCAAGGTTACTCATAGTAGAAATTGCGGCGCCAGTTATTTGATTTATTAAACGGAAGTCTTTTTGGGAATTAGGGCTCTTTTTTATTGCTTCATAAACCATATTTACCAATACTCTTGCCTCCTGCCAACACTATAAGTCCTCAAATCTCGTAATTTTCATAATACAATAAACCCAAGAAACCCGTTTACCGCTTTATTATCTCAATAAATCTCTCAAACAAATAATTAGCATCGTGCGGGCCTGGCGATGCTTCTGGATGATATTGCACAGAAAATGCAGGTATAGAGTGGCATTTTAGCCCTTCTACAGATTGGTCATTTAGATTTAAATGAGTAATCTCCACATTGCCATACGGGCTTTTATGCACGGTTCCTTCTGGCGGTGTTGATACGGCAAAGCTGTGATTTTGTGCGGTAATCTCCACTTTTCTTGTAGTTAAATCCATTACAGGTTGATTTCCGCCGTGATGTCCAAACTTAAGTTTATATGTCCTTAGTCCAAGCGTAAGCGCCAATAATTGATGTCCAAGGCATATTCCAAACACAGGTTTTTTTCCTAAAACACCTTTAATGTTTTCAATCATGTAGGGAACGGCTGAAGGATCACCCGGACCATTGGAAAGCACTATACCGTCTGGATTCATATCCAAAACTTTTTTGTGAGATGTCTGAGCCGGAACTACGGTTACACAACAACCTGCATTGCTCAGGTTTCTTAAAATGTTAAATTTAACGCCGCAGTCATAAACAACAACTTTGTACTTTTTTGACCCGATATGTGTTTTCCCATGACCATTGTCATCTTTCCACTCATACAAGTCGCTACAAGTTACTGCCTTTACCGTATCTATACCGTCTAATGCAGGCGAAGATTTTATCTTTTGTGTAAGACTTGGCACATCAAAATCAATCGTAGAAATAATACCTTGCTGTGCACCGCAGTCGCGTATATGAGTTGTCAATGCACGTGTATCAATCCCTTGAATGCCTATAATTTTCTTTTTCTTAAGAAACTCGTCAAGGCTGATCAGCGAACGCCAATTGCTTGGCAAAGGGCTGTATTCCTTTACGATAAAGCCTTCTAAGAATGGCTTGCGTGATTCATAGTCGTTTTCATTAATTCCATAGTTGCCAATTAATGGATATGTCATAACAATCATTTGTCCCTTATACGATGGGTCGGTGAGGATTTCCTGATAACCCATCAAGCTGGTGTTAAAAACAACCTCGCCTATAGTTTCACCAGTTGCGCCTAAGGAGTATCCTTTATAGGTTGTTCCATCAGCAAGGACGAGTAAGGCTTTTTGCTTATCCATAAGTATTTTAAGATACTAGAAATAAAACTAAATACCGATAAAGCACAAATAGACTAAGATAAAATGGTCAGAAAAGATTCTACATAAACATACTTATTATTATTTTATGTCGCAGAATCTTTATGGTTAAATAAAAGATGTCAAATCGTACACATAAAAAATGGGCGTGTCAAGGTAAAGTTCTTTTTCGCTTGACTAAGGGGTTGCCTCTGCTATATTTAACTTAAAACCCACAAAAATATATAAACATTTGTAAGGATAATTCATTTAATGACGATTCTTATTACTGGCGGCGCAGGTTTCATAGGCTCACACCTTGTGGAAAGATTGCTCAAACAAGGCAAAAAAATAGTTGTTATTGATAATTTTAATGACTTTTATCTGCCGTCATATAAAAGAGAAAATATTTCCTCGGCTATTCAAAATTCAAATTTAACATTATACGAAACCAACATTTGCGATGTAGTTGCATGTCAGAAAATATTTGAAAAACATCACATTGAAAAAGTCATTCATTTAGCGGCATACGCTGGCGTAAGACCTTCCATTGAACGGCCGTTGCTGTATGAGGAGGCCAACTGCAAGGGAACAATGAATATGTTGGAACTTTCAAGGATATTTAAGGTCAAACAGTTTATCTTTGGCTCCTCATCTTCGGTTTATGGAAATAATAAAAAAGTTCCGTTCTCAGAAGACGATCCTGTGAACGAACCCATATCGCCTTATGCGGCAACAAAACGCGCAGGCGAAGTTTTTTGTTACAACTATCATCACCTTTATAATATATCTATTTTGTGTCTCAGATTTTTCACTGTCTATGGCCCACGACAACGGCCAGACCTTGCTATACGAAAATTTACAGAACTAATTGACCGCAATCAGCCGATTGCTATGTATGGCGACGGTACAACGCAAAGGGATTATACCTTCATTTCTGATATTATTGACGGTGTTGCTTCTGCTTTAGACAAGCAATTTGGTTTTGAGATTATTAATCTAGGGGATTCAAAACCGATTCAATTAACGACTCTTATTAAACTTATTGAACAGGAATTAGGGGAAAAGGCACAGATTAACAGACTTCCAGAGCAGCCGGGTGATGTACAAAGAACCTATGCAGATATTATCAAGGCAGAGCGCATTTTGAAATATCAGCCCAAAGTATCCATTGAACAAGGTGTCCGTTTGTTTGTGGCATGGCATAGAGAACGGAAGAAATCTCAATTTTGAAATTCCTATACATTAAATGAAAATTATACACATGTTAACGCTTCCTAACAAAATCAGCCTTAGCAGGATATTATTTATTCTTCCGCTTGTGTTTTGTATAACACAAGTCCAACACAACAATCATTATCGGTATGTATGTTTTCTTTTGATGTTAATTATTGGGTTAAGCGATGTATTAGACGGTTATATAGCACGGAAGAGGAATGAAATAACAAAATTGGGAATGTATTTGGATCCGGTCGCAGACAAACTTGTTCTGATAGTCTCTTGTATTATACTATCTTCTGATCGTATATGGCCTGAACCAAGATTACCTGATTGGATTCCAATAGTTATTGTCTGTAGAGACTCTTTGCTTATTTTTGGCTCTGTTGCATTGCTTCTCATTACAGGTAAGGTAAATTGTCAACCAACAATCTTAGGTAAGGCGTCAACTTGCATTCAAACTATTGCTATCATATCAGTATTCATCGGAAACTACATCCCTTTGCATGTCCTTATTCCAATTTGGTGGATGGCAATTGTTTTTGCATGTGCCTCTGGGCTTTTTTATATGTACAGAGGTGTAAGACAATTATAGTTGTCCAGAGAGATGCACTGAGGCTCATCTCCACATAAAACAAAACACTTTACATTATCTGCCTTTTTTAATACTATTGAACGTAGATATTTATAGGGTTTGTTTTGCCTAAAACGACTTATTTTATCATCGTGAGTTTTTTGAATAACAAATAATTTCGGATAGCGAAACTATTAATATGTGAGGTGTTTAATGCGATTTAACACAATACAAGAAGCAGTGGAAGACCTTAAACAAGGTAAAATGATTATTTTGGTTGACGATGCAAACCGTGAAAACGAGGGCGATATTACCATTGCCGCTGAAAAGATTACGCCAGAGGCTATTAATTTTATGCTTACACATGCACGCGGTATTTTATGCCTTGCAATTAACGCTGAACGGGCGGAAGCGCTAGACCTTTATCCAATGGTTTCTAATAATACTTCAAATTTTCAGACTCCGTTTACCGTATCTATTGATGCCAGATATGGCATCACAACAGGGGTCTCTTCTAAAGACCGAGCCTCAACGATATTAACCGTTATTGACGATAAGACAAAGACAGAGGACCTTGTCAGGCCCGGTCATATCTTTCCGCTTAAGGCACAAAGGGGAGGAGTGCTTGTAAGAACCGGACACACGGAAGGGGCGGTAGACGTTACACGCATTGCAGGACTCAAACCCGCCGCCGTTATATGTGAGATTATGACCGAAGACGGAAACATGGCAAAACTTCCCGAACTTAAAAAATTTGCCGAAAAACATCATCTCAAGGTCTGTTCGATTGCTGATATTATTAAGTATCGCCATGAGCAGGAAAGGTTAATAGAAAAGCGAGTTACCGTAAAATTGCCCACCACGTATGGTAACTTTACGCTTCATCTTTACCGCTCTTTTGTTGATGAATATCTTCATCTTGCACTTTGTTTGGGCATCGGCAGTGAGAGCGGCAATAGTCCATCGCCGCTGCATAATGAACCTGTGCTGGTAAGGGTGCATGATGAATGTTTAACAGGCGACATCTTTAGGTCTCTTCGTTGCGACTGCGGTGAACAGCTTCATAACACCCTTAAAATAATACAAAAAGAGGGAAAGGGTGTGCTGCTTTATATGCGGCAGGAGGGCAGGGGAATTGGTCTTGAAAACAAACTGCATGCCTATTTACTGCAAGAGAAAGGACTGGATACCGTTGAGGCGAATGAGAAACTTGGATTACCTGCGGATAAGCGGGATTACGGTATTGGCGCACAAATCTTAAGAGACCTTGGCATAACAAAAATGCGATTGCTTACAAACAACCCCAAAAAGTTTGCAGCCCTTGCAGGTTATGGGTTGGAAATAGTCGAACGAGTGCCCATCGTTACAGAGCCTAATGAAGAAAACAAACTTTACCTGCAGACAAAAAAGGAAAAACTCGGGCACCTCATAGAAAAGGTTTAGTCTATTAACCACGGAAAGACAAACCACAGAGAATAATGAAAAAACTCTTTGCAAAGAAGACGCTGCGTGACCTTGCCGAAGAATCCAGTCATAACCATTTTAAAAGGGTACTCGGTCCAATTTCCTTAACAGCCCTTGGGATTGGGGCTGTTATCGGCGCCGGGATATTTGTTTTGACAGGCTTGGCGGCGAAGGAATATGCCGGACCTAGTTTAATCCTCTCGTTTGTCCTTTCAGGGCTTGCCTGTATATTTGTAGCCTTGTGTTACGCAGAATTTGCCTCAATGGTTCCCCTTGCAGGCAGCGCCTATACGTATTCTTATGCGGCGCTGGGTGAGGTTTTTGCGTGGATTATCGGGTGGGACCTTATCATTGAATATTCTCTTGCATCGAGCCTTGTTGCCGTAGGATGGTCGCACTACTTTATGAAGTTAATAGGGCTGTTTGGATTACACATTCCCCAATGGCTTACAAATGACTATTGGACGTTATCAAACCATGCAAAAGATACTTTAATTCAAAGTGTGCCATTTTTGCACGGCATTCCAATCGTATTCAATCTGCCAGCCGCTTTAATAATTGTTGTAATTACTGCTTTATTGGTTATTGGCATTAAAGAAAGCGCCCGATTCAACACCATTATGGTGGGTGTAAAACTCGCTGTAATACTGCTGGTGATTTTTGTGGGATGGTTTTATATAAAGAGCGACAACTGGGGAAATAGTTTTGACACATTTGCGCCTTTTGGTATAGGCGGTATTGGTACAGGGGCGGCTTATGTGTTCTTTGCCTACATTGGTTTTGATGCGGTATCAACCACCGCACAGGAAGCAAAAAATCCACAACGGGACGTGCCTATTGGCATTATTGCGTCTTTAGTCCTTTGTACGTTTTTATACATTGCCGTTACTGCAGTTCTAACAGGGATGGTATATTACAAGGACATTAATATTGATGCGCCGCTTGCAGATGCATTTACACGATACGGCATGACAAAGATTTCCTTTATTATTTCAGTGGGGGCAGTGGCTGGGCTTACAAGCGTGTTATTAGTCTTACTCCTGAGCCAGTCAAGGATATTCTGGGCTATAGCCAGAGACGGCTTACTGCCTGAACGGATATTTGCTGCTGTTCATCCCAGATTTGGAACGCCGTATATTTCCACGATCATTGTAGGCGCATGTGTTGCTATCACCGCCAGTTGCTTTCCGATTGAGGAAATCGCAAAACTGGTCAACATTGGGACACTGCTTGCCTTTTGCCTTGTCTCTGCCGCAGTTATCATTCTTCGTATAAAAGATCCTCATCACCCGCGTGCATTCAAGTGTCCTTTTGTGCCAGTCATACCGATACTTGGCATCATTTTCTGCGGATATATGATGATACGCCTCGAATTCACCACTTGGCTCAGACTTATTGTATGGTTGGCGATAGGTTCGATTATTTATGCCGCTTATGGCAGACGTCACAGCAAGCTCGCTAAAAAACACGCCTTGATGGAAAAACAAAATAATTCGCTGGTGGAGATGGATAAGAGTTTTATGTAGCGGCGTATTTCAATACGCCTTGCTTTCCCTGTAAACAGGAAGAACATCTCTGTTATTTTTTTATTGCTAAATCCAGCCAAGAATTGTAAATTGAGCCACAAGACAAACACCAGAATTCTATTATATATAAATCCCGCTTATTTAAATTATCCAGCACGAGAGAGGTGAGAAATGAACAAAAGTTGTAATTTCTGCGGAAACAAAAATTTTAAAGAAAAACATGTACAAT
>JAHFOX010000014.1:0-24876 GCA_023261445.1 Planctomycetota bacterium | reverse complement strand
TATTTTCTGCGGATATATGATGATACGGTTAGAATTTACAACATGGCTCAGGCTGATAGTATGGCTGGCTATTGGTTCTATCATTTACGCCGCCTACGGCAGACGCCACAGCAAACTCGCAAAGAAACACGCATTAATGGAGAAACAAAACGACTCGCTGGTGGAACTTGGTAAGACTTCTTTGTAGTATTACGAGATACTTTTGCTTTTGGTGAAGAAAGGAAATAATGAGGTAGAGATGGGTGGAAAAGTGTGTGTTGAACCACAATATGGCATAATCGGTTTCTATGACATTCTTGGATATAAAAGTTTTCTTAAGAATAATAGCGTTGAAACAGTTGCCGAAGATATTAATAAGGTTCTTCACCTAATATCAAATATTGATACTTATATTACAAAGCAAACACTTCGCATTTTTAATAAGACTAATACAAAAATCGCTAAAAGGCTATTAAAAGAAATGAAATGGTTTATTTTTTCCGATACCATTATACAGATTAGTATATTCCAAAAAGATGAAAAAACAGATGAGTATAATAAGTGGCTTATATTCCTTATCGCTTCGTTATGTCTCAATCGTTTAATGTTTAAATATGGACTACCGCTACGGGGTGCTATTTCGATAGGGAGCTTCCTCTTTGAAAATTCATGCTTTGCTGGTAAGCCATGTTTAGAAACTTATGAATTGGCAAATAAACTAGATTTATCAGCATGTGTAATAACCGATAAGGCGCATAAAGAAGTGGAAAACTTGATTAATTCTTGTAAATATCCAAATGTTAAGAAGCTTTTTAATGTTCTATTTGTTAAGTATCAAATTCCTATAAAAGAAAATAATACTTCTCTTAAAAATCAAAAGAATCAGAAAGTCTGTTTATATTCATTAAATTTATTAACACCAAAAGCACTTAAGCAAAGTACTATTAAAAATAATATCGATATTTATAAATATGTATTAAATAAGTTCAAGAAACATAAAAAAAGCGTTCCTGGAAAAGTTAAAAGTAAGGTGAAAAATACAAAACAGTTCCTTCAACACTTAGTCAATTTTGTAATAAATAATAAATTGAATTAGCATAGCCTTACAAACTAACATAAAAGTAGGAATTTGATGGTTGTATTGGAGAGATTACTTGGCTTACCAAGAATAAAATTATAAAAGTCGGACGTAGTGAAGTGCACCAACGGAAAATTAAAGATAACGAAACACTGTGTTGGACTATTCAAGGCTGGTTCAATCGAGGACGATTTAACCAGCGAAAACCAGCAAAATTGTCACTATGGTAGAGACAGGTTTCAAACCTGTCTCTACAGGTTGCCATAGTGGCGTAAGAAAGTTACAGAAATCCTGATTTAAAGTTTATGCAAGTTCCTATCCTACGGATTATTTTCAGTTGGCGGATGTCGGTTACGTTCTTTCTGGGCATAAGCTCAGGCATTCCCCTCCTTGTTACAGGTTCCACGCTTCAGGCGTGGATGACCGATGAGAAGGTAAATCTCGCAGTCATCGGGATGTTCTCCCTGGTGGGGCTTCCCTACACGGTCAAGTTCCTCTGGTCGCCTTTCCTCGACCGATATGTGCCGCCATTTCTTGGTCGAAGACGTGGATGGATGCTGATTTTCCAGATTCTTCTTATGTTTGCTATTGGGGCTTTTTATTTTATCAAGCCTGCCGCATCCCCGTGGACTGTGGCTATTCTTGCCGTTTTCGTGACATTTTTTAGCGCAAGTCAAGACGTTGTTATAGATGCATATCGAAGAGAACTCTTGCCAGATGAAGAATTGGGTTTAGGCGCTTCCATGTCATCTAATGGATACCGTATAGGCATGCTCATTTCAGGCGCATTTGCACTGTTCTTAGCAGATAGAATCCCATGGAATTACGTATATCTGATGCTTGCGGGTTCACTCTTTACAGGTATTATCACTACGTTCTTATCGCCAAATATTGACGGGCAAATAATTCCGCCTCAATCGCTTCGCAAGGCAGTTATAGAGCCTTTTACCGATTACTTCAGAAGAAGGGGGGCTTATGAAATCTTAGCCTTTATCATTCTTTATAAAATTGGCGATGTCATGGCGGCTAATATGACGACCCCTTTTATCCTGAAAATCGGGTTCTCCAAGACAGATTTAGCCGTTATAGCAAAGACGTTTGGCATAATTGCCTTGATTGCGGGTGGACTCACGGGCGGGATTCTAATATTAAGGATTGGGCTTTTTAACGCATTGTGGATATTTGGGATTCTTCAGGCAGTTTCGACCTTATCTTTTTCGGCGCTAGTTTCAGTGGGTGCTTATTACAACATACTTGTGGCAACGGTTACATTTGAGAATTTAACAAGCGGCATGGGGGCATCCGCTTTCATAGCATTTATGGCTAGTCTTTGCAATAAAAGGTTTACTGCCACTCAATATGCGCTGTTGAGCAGTCTCATGGGCATTCCGCGTGTGATTATTGCTTCGCCTACAGGGTTTTTAGCTGAAGGGTTAGGATGGGCTTATTTCTTTGTATTTTGCGCCATTGCCGCCATTCCGGGACTGGCTCTCCTCTTTCGTTATAAAGTATGGCAGAAGGAATCAATTCCCGGCGATGAATTTACTGTTTCTCACGGAGGCGGCGAGCTTTCATGAAAGCAAGAAATTACATTTTAATTTTCATGAGGAACGCAATAATAGCCAATGCCACTCCTACAGCAATGCGATAATAGCCAAACCATTTAAAACCGTACTGTTTCAGGAAGCCGATAAAAGCCTTGATGGCAAACATGGCTACGACAAATGCAACAGCGCTTCCAAAAATAAGGATAGCAATATCATGATGCTGGATTGTTTTGTAGGAATCCATCATCTTTTTAACGGTAGCACCCAGCATGGTTGGAACGGCAAGAAAAAAGGAAAATTCAGCGGCTGTCCTGCGGTTGAGTCCTACAGTCATCCCTCCGATTATGGTAGCCGCCGCCCGTGACACGCCAGGCACCATTGCTATACACTGAAAGCAGCCGATTTTAAAACCCTGAAACCACGATATTTCCTGCTCTTCCGTTCCTTCTGCATGTTTAAACCATCGGTCTGTAAATATCAGGACAATTCCACCAAGAAAAAGCGCAATAATTACTACCCATACATTCATCATTAAACTATCAATGTAATCGCCAAGCAGAACGCCGGCAACTGCGGCAGGAAGGAATGCAAAGGCAAGTTTCAAATAAAAACGAAAGGACGTCAGAAACTTGCGCCAGTAAAGCACGACCACAGATAAAATAGCGCCAAATTGGATGATAATTTCAAAATTCTTTGTAAGTGCGTTGCCGCTTATGCCCATAAACTTTGAGGCAATTATCATGTGTCCAGTGGACGAAATAGGTAAAAACTCGGTGACACCTTCGATAATAGCAAGAATCAGCGCTTCTAAATAGGTCATTAGTTGACTCCCTTTTGGTTAAGGATGATGTTGATAAAGTCTATTTGCGTATTTATGGACAATTACTATAAAGCTATTCTTTTTTTATATAAGGGAATACCCTTGCAAAAACTGCCTTGAGATAACGTCCTTCCGGAAAAATGGAAGAAAACGGGTGGTCTGATGAAGCTCCTGAGATTTTAAAAATTTGCAGCACAACACCCGCCTCAGCGGCAGAACGGGTCAATATGGAAAGGAAATCCCTTTCGGAGATCAGTCCTGAGCATGAGCATGTAAGCAGGATACCGCCAGGCTTAACGGCTTGCATACCAAGACGATTAATATCGCCATAAGTGCGATGGGCGCGCTTGATTTCATCTGCACAGCCGGCAAGTTTGGCAGGATCGAGTATTACAACGTCAACCTGTTCGCCTTTGCTGTTCATTGTTCGCAGATAGTCAAACACATTGATGTGGTGAAATGCCGCTTTTACAGAGTTAAGCTGTGCGTTTTCGTTCGCAGTTTCCAGCGCTTTTTCGTCAAGGTCAATTCCGATTGCCGATTTTGCCCCAGCCAGCATTGCAGAAATTGCGAATCCGCCTGTATAGCAAAAACAATCGAGCACGTCCCTGTCGCAGCAATATTGCGACAGCGTAAGACGATTCTCACGCTGGTCAAGGAAAAAACCCGTTTTGTGTCCTGTTTTGAGATTTACCTTCATGCGCAACTGATTTTCTTTTATTTCTATACAATCGGACACAGAGTAGTCCTTTGCCACCTTTGAGAAGTCAACGCCTTCCTTTGTTGCAGTTCGTTCATCCGGTCGGACAATGATACGACTTCCGGGATAGAGTGATTTTAATGACGCTGCGATCCATTCGATAATTCCAATATAACCGGCAGAGTACGGCTCTATCACAAACACATCGGCGTACTTATCAATGATAAGACCAGACAGGCCGTCGCCCTCGCCGTGTACCAACCGGTAAGAGTTGGAGGCAGTATGAATTTTCAGGATATTTTCGCGAAGCGACTTAGCCTGTTCAAGTTTTTTAAGGAAGAAATCCTGATTTAGCGGTTCGGAAACGTTTTCAGTAAGTAGCCGGATGCCGATATTGCTTTTATGATTGTAAATGCCTCTGCCAATAAAAGCGCCTTCTTTAGATATTACTTCTACCAACGTTCCCGGTGTTGGGCGTTTTTGCGGGTGACGAACCATCCTGTTGAATATCCAGGGGTGAAGGGAATTTCGTTTTGCCTTTAGCGAGATAACAGGTAGTTGCATAATGTTAAATAATCTATAGTTTGCAAATGATTGTTAACATTGGATATTTGTTATTCAGGACTTGTTCTTTCCCGTAATTCCCCAAAAATGACTTTTAAGATATCTTTTATCTGGATAAGACCAGTAGTAGCTCCAGAAGAATCTTTGACGATAGCAATGTGCAGTCCTTTATCCTGAAATTCAGTAAGTATTTTGCTAATTTTCATGTCTTCAGAGGCGAAATATGGTTCCATCAAGAGATCATCCATGACGAATAGTTGTTTGTTTACCAGTATGTTGATGATTGTTTTTGAGTGAACGAAACCGATGACATTATCAATGTTGTGCTTGTATACTGGATAACGTGTAAAACCCTCTTCTGTTACTATTCTGACTAAATCCTCAGGATTCATATCTGCATTTATGGCAATTATATTATGTCTGGGTACCATTATTTCTTTGGCAAGTTTGTCGTTAAATTCAAAAACCTTGTGCAATAAATTGTGTTCGCCGTCAGCCAGCACACCAGTCTCTCCGCTTTCTTTGATGATATGTTTCACCTCTTCGCGGCTGAAGATTGTTTTTTTGTATTCTATTTTTACTCCGAATAGATTAAAAAATAGATATGTAACATAAGTTAACAATGTAACAATGGGCGACAGTATCCAGCGTACCCATTCAAACGGCTTGACGATCCACATTGAGAGTCGATCCGGAAACTGTGTAGCAAGCACCTTGGGTAAAGTCTCGCCAAACAGGAGCAGTACAAAGGCAACAATTAAAGGAGCCAAGATAATACCCCACTCTTGTAAATAATATATGGCGACGGTTGTCCCTATTGTTGACACTATTGTATTTACAATGTTATTTCCGGTAAGAATGGTGCTTAGCAGCTTATCAGGTTCGTTAATGACATCATAAATTGAGACAGCTCTTTTGTTTTTTTGTTTAATCAAAAAGTCCAAGCGAGTCTTATTGATTGAAAAAAAGACGGTTTCAGACAGCGAAAAGAAGGCAGAAACAAAGAGAAGTATAAAAAAAAGAAAAAGCATAAAAATGATTGTTGTGGTTGAAAAATGGAGTGAGTCCATATAAGTTTCTCTTTTTATTCTTTTTCTTTTTCAATGATAAGATTTATAATTTCCTGCGGCGAGACGGACTTGATGATTCTTTGTTTGAAAGACTCATCAATGAATAAACGGGCTATTCGGCTCAGGAGTCCGAGATATGTGCTAATCGTGCGTTCTTTGGTGGCAATTAAAAAGACGAGGTGTACGGGCATTTTGTCTATAGCGTCAAATTCTATGCCTTGTTCGGAAACTCCTAAACATGCAATAATATCTGTTACGCCTGAAGTTTGTGCGTGGGGTATTCCAATCCCGCCGCCAATTCCGGTGCTTTTGATTTTTTCCCGCTCAATGACCTTTTTCAGAAGGTCATGCTCATCTGTTACCCTTTCAGAGGTTTTTGCGATTTTTACCATTCTTTCCAAAACATCGTATTTGTCTCTTCCGTTTAAGTTGATAATTATACGTTCTGCAGTCAGTATGTCTGAGAGTCTCACATTAATCCCCCTTTTACCACAAAAACGGAAAGTTATTTCGGGAAATCAATACAAATACAATTACGTGTGATATCTGTGCTGTGAAATATTGAAGGTTTGTAGTTCGAGACATAGGTTATGAGATTCCATAACGGATGAGTTCATATTCTAATGTATGGATTATAAAAATCAATTAATTAATTTTGGTGACTATAAAAGAAGGATTATTTGTCTGATGAGTATTTATGTAGTTATACGCTGATATCATCTGATTGTAAAAACTGGCTTAACGTCTTTTTGTTCTCAGTAATGTTTCTGGTTATATGGATTGTGCCGATACATCTTCCTTCTTTGCTAAAGTGTGGGAACGTTGTGATTCTAAAGATTCCTCCCATGTGGGGGTCTTCAATCTCCTCCGTACAGGTAATCTTTGACTCTAACGACTTTTTGTGCGGGCATGTTTTCCATGGTTCATCTGTACCATGAAAGACTTTATAACACTTCTTTCCTACGATTTCTTTTATATCAGTCTTGAATTTTTTAGCTACAGCCATGTTTGCCCGAACGATATTAAAATCCGTATCGTGAATACTGATTAAATCGTCAATAGTGTTGAAAGTGTTTTCCCAGTCGAATTGTGAGGTTGCTGTTGAATTAATTGTATTAATAAGTGTTATATTCTCAATATTTACCGCGGTGTAACTGGCTAACATAGTCAGGAAGAGGTTTTCGTATTTGTTATGTTCAAATTTATGAAATTTCTCAGGTGTGACACTAAATACAGCAGATATACCGATTAGTTTTCGATTGTGTATTAGAGGTGTATTCATAAATGAGGCGTATCGTACATCCAATGCTGAATGTGCAACGATATCTTTCAACCGTGTGGAAGAGGGCAGGACTGTATCTTTGATTTCGGAGAATGGAATTCCTATGGAAAAAACAGGCACAATGTCTCCTTTGCTACTATTTAACATAATTACGGAGGCATCTGCATCTGTAAATACCTTGAAATTTCTGGTTGCGGTGCGTAGTACAGATTTATAGTCTGATGTTCTGTGTGAAGGCAATAAAAAGGCGTCTGAGAGGACTTTTAAACGTCTATATAAGTTCTTTTCACACGAAGCGGATGGCATAGTTCTGAATTTTTATGTGCATGAATGTGCGACGGGATCGTAATCGGGTAATTTGTTGTCATAAGAACCGCATAAGTAATTTAATGATTATATTTGAAATGACATACATTCTTCAAATAAAAAAATCGTGTGTATTTATGATTAAAAGTCAAGTATTGGATTTTAAGCTTACAACCACATTTTTGTTTACTTTGGCAAGACAAATCAACTTAGAAAGTATTCAGCTCATAGTTAACAACTCAACTAGAATGACGACTTTTCTGGATTCTACAATTGATTATTCGTCAACACGTTTTACAACTGCCCCGAGTTTTGATAAACGTTCTTCAAGTCGCTCATATCCGCGGTCTAAATGATAAATGCGATGGACATGAGTAACATCTTTTGCCACTAAACCCGCGAGTACAAGTCCTGCTCCTGCTCGCAGGTCAGATACCTGTACGTTTGTGCCAGACAGAAAAGGAACTCCTTTTATGACTGCACACGAACCTTCCACCCGGATATCAGCGCCCATTCTTCGTAATTCTGCGGCATGCATGAATCTATCAGGAAATATTTTTTCGGTAATAATACTTTTTCCTTCTACAGTGCATAATAAAGCCATAAATTGTGCCTGCATGTCAGTAGGCATACCGGGATAGGGCATTGTCGTTATGTCAATTGGATGATATAGATTATTCCCCTTAACACTGACAGTGTTACCGACAGAAATTATTTCTAAACCAATTTCTTTTAATTTATCAATCACTGCCGTTAGATGTTCTGATTTTACGTTTTCTAATGTAATATTGCCCCTTGTGATAGCCCCGGCAATCATAAATGTACCAGCTTCAATTCTGTCTGGAATGATTTCATAATCAACTCCGTGTAATTCCCTAACACCTTCAATTGTCAATGTGCTCTCGCCAATTCCAGTAATTTTTGCGCCAGCCTTGTTTAAAAAGCGGGCAAGGTCTTGCACTTCTGGTTCACGTGCGGCATCCTCAATTATGGTTGTGCCTTCTGCTAAAACTGCCGCAGTCATTACATTGCAGGTTCCCAGAACCGTTGTGCCGTGTTCTCCTTTCAAAGAGAGTTCAGTCCCTTTTAGTCTGTCTGCTGAGGCGGTTATGTAGCCTTCTGTTGTATCAATTTGGGCGCCCAGAGCTTTAATCCCTTTTATATGTAAATCAACCGGACGTTGACCAATGACACATCCTCCCGGATACGAAACTTTTGCCTTATGCCTTTTAGTTATTAAAGGACCCAACACGCAAATGGAAGCCCTCATCTTGCTTACAAGTTCATAAGGTGCGGTAAACTTGTCTTGATTTTCTCTATCCATGAATGTTATTTCAAGCGTGCCGTCTGTATTTCTTTTTATTTGCCCGCCAAGATTCTCCAATATTTTTGAAAGAGTATGGATATCATCAATATTGGGTATTCCTTTTATTCGAGAAGGTCCATTTAGGAGCAAACATGCTGCCATGATAGGTAAAGCGGCATTTTTGGCGCCGTTAATCCTCACTGTTCCTTCTAAACGATGTCCTCCCTCAATGACAATTTTGTCCAAAAAGTTTCCTCCTTTCGTGCGATGACGATGCGCCGTATTTGTTGATAATCTTTTATAAAATATGCCTTTTTAAAACATCCTGTACCTCCAATTAAACGAGATACTTTTACCGCCTGATTTTCACCTACCTCAAAAACAATATAACCATTTGGTTTTAGCCAGATATTTGTGTTTGTAATAATGCGTTTGAACATTTGTAAGCTATCTTGTCCGCTGATGAGCGCCGCATACGGTTCGTGATCCTTTACCTCTTTTTGTAAGGTGTTAAATTCATTACTTGATATATAAGGTGGATTTGACACGATAAAATCTATTTTTGATTCTATTCCAACTTTTTCAAGGGGTTGAAAGGTATCGCCGCATAGAAATGTTATTTTATCAAGCATATTGTGCTTCTGGGCGTTAATTTTCGCAACGGCTAAGGCATCAGGAGAAATATCTGTTGCAAATATTCTGGCTTTGTCTATATTTTTTGCAAGAGTTACTGCAATATTGCCGCTGCCTGCCCCAATATCCACAATTACAATTTCACGTTTGTCAGGCATTGTTTGCGATAGTTTAATTACTGCCTCCACGAGCAATTCGGTTTCAGGACGCGGGATCAGGACGCGTTCGTCCACATAGAATTCTAAGGACATAAAATTTGCAAGATTATTGATATATTGCAATGGAACCCGACGTGCGCGTTTTTGTATGGCGTTTTTGAAAAGAATGGCAGTGGCATTGTCTACAGGCTTGTCGGGGTGTGTGTACAGACCTATGCGCTTGCAACTGAGTAGGTGCGATAAAATAATTTCTGCATCCAGACGGGGAGAATCAATATTATGTTTTTGTAAGATATTACTTGCCCAGCGGACAAGGTCGGATACCGAATGCTTCTCTGGAAATGTACTTTTCAAGCTTATAGAGATGTTTTCAACAAGTGTAATTGAAATAGGTAAGTTGGAAGTACCATTGAATGACATAAATTTATGATGTTATACTGATTGTTACAATTAATAGCTTGCAGTTTTCATATAGATTGTAACCTGCGATAGAATATTTATGGTGTTGATTATATACTGACGGCAAGTTGTTTTAATTGTTCTTCTTTATAATGGTTCATTAGGGCTTCAATGATATCATCGAGACGTCCCAGCATAACCTGCTCAAGGTTGTGTACTGAAAAATTTATACGATGATCTGTAACTCGGTTTTGAGAATAGTTATAGGTGCGTATTTTTTCGCTGCGGTCTCCCGTACCTATTTGATCACGGCGAATTTGGTCTCGTTCGTTTCTTTTTTGACCTTCGATTAACTCGTACAATCGGCTTCTTAAAATACGCATAGCCTTTGCACGGTTTTTGTGTTGGGATTTTTCATCGAGACACTTAACAACTAATCCCGAAGGGATGTGGGTGATTCTGACTGCTGAACTTGTTTTGTTGACCTTTTGTCCGCCAGGACCAGATGCTCGGAATGTGTCAACTAATATGTCATTTGGGTTAATATCAATTTCTACTTCTTCGATTTCTGGCAGAATAGCCACTGTAGCAGTGGATGTGTGCACTCTTCCACTGGCTTCTGTTTGAGGTACCCTTTGAACACGGTGTGTTCCGCTCTCAAAACGTAATCTCTGATATACATTCTTCCCTTCTATGGAAAATGTTATTTCCTTGAAGCCTCCCAAATCTGTTCCGCTGCTGTCAAAGAGCTCTACCTTCCATCCTTGGCTCTCCGCATATTTAGTATACATGCGAAACAAGTCCGCAGCAAATATGGCAGCCTCATCACCACCTGTTCCAGCACGTATTTCTGCTATTACGTTTTTACTTGAAGTTCTATCATCTGAGACTAATAGACCCTTTATTTCGTCAAATAAGACTTCCTCTTGCCTCTCTAACTCTCCCAACTCGTCCTTAGCCATTTCAGCTAATTCCTTATCTGCATTTTCCTGGTTTAAAAGGCACTTGGTTTCCTCTTTTCTGGAAAGTGTTTCTGTTAGTTGTAAATATTTATTTACCATTTTAGAAAGGCTTCCATGCTCTTTCATATAGGTTGTGTAGCGACCAGTGTCAGCAATTATCTTAGGGTCAGACAGTAACTTCTCAAGTTCAATATACCTCTGGTATATTTTCTCTAATTTTTTTAACAAATTGTCATTCATTTTTAATTAGTTTTTTCTGCTTTTTGCGTTTTTTTCAATCTCTTTTGGAACCGTTCTATTTGCCCTGCGCTATCTATAAATCTTTGCTTGCCAGTGTAAAATGGATGGCACTTAGAGCAGCTCTCCACAGCAATTTTTGGTTTTGTTGACCTCGTTTTAAAAGTCTCTCCACAACCACACGTTACGACAGTTTCGACATAATCCGGATGAATTCCTTTTTTCATTGATTCCCCCTAAAATAAATAATGCGTTCATTGAACGCACACTAAAATAAGATAATCGTTTGTCTTCAAATACTTGCAAAATTTTAACAAACATGTAAATATTCTGCAATAGAAATTTTACTAAGATAACTTGACACAAATATTAACAATACCTTAATATAAAAGCAGGTCAATCCTTAATATTTCTAAGTATCGTAAAGTTGTTTGTAAAGAAGGTGTTACATTTTTAAAATTCATTTGAATTTTTTTATTAAATATAATAAACTATTTAGTCTTTTATATTTATATATTCGAAACAAGGACTAATGTTGCAAGTTGATAGTAAAAGAATAAATTGGACTAAAATTTATGTTTGAGTCAATATCGAACAGTCTGGAAAGCGTTTTTAGTAAACTCCGCGGAAAAGGGCGACTTACAGAGAACAACATCAAGGATGGCCTGCACGAAGTGCGTTTGGCATTACTTGAGGCTGACGTAAATTATAAAGTTGTTAAAGATTTCATCCAGCATGTAACGGAACGTGCCGTTGGTGAAGAAGTGATAAAGAGTGTCGCGCCGGGACAGCAGGTTATTAAAATTGTCCATGATGAATTGATTAAACTGATGGGGGAATCAGATACTGCGATTCCTTTTAAGGACGGCGAACAAACGCTGATTATGCTGATTGGGTTACAGGGTAGTGGAAAGACTACCACAGCGGGTAAACTTGCTAAAACGATACTTTCTAAGGGAAGAAAACCGATGCTGGTAGCGGCGGATGTGCAGAGGCCTGCCGCTATTGAACAGTTAAAGGTGTTAGGTCAGCAACTCAATATACCTGTGTATTCCGAGGCTAATTCTCAGCCTGTGAAGATATGTAAAAATGCTGTTAAACACGCCCGAGAGAATACGAATGATGTAATAATATTTGATACTGCAGGAAGATTACACATTGACGATGAATTAATGCTGGAATTAAAAGAAATTAAACAGAAATTAGAGCCGCATCAGATTTATTTTGTTTGTGATTCGATGACGGGTCAGGATGCTGTCAACAGTGCGAAAGAGTTTAACACGCAATTAGGGTTTGACGGTGTAATCTTGACAAAACTTGATGGTGATACAAGGGGTGGTGCGGCACTCTCGATACGTGCAGTTACAGGTAAGCCTATTAAATTTGTTGGGGTTGGTGAAAAATTAGACCGGTTGGAAGAATTCCATCCAGACCGCATGGCATCCAGAATACTTGGTATGGGCGATGTGGTATCTCTTGTGGAAAAGGCACAACAGGCTATTGATTTGGAAGAAGCGCAGAAACTTACCAGAAAAATACAAGACGACACACTTGGTCTGGACGATTTCCTTACACAACTACAACAGATTAAAAAGATGGGGCCGATTAAGGACCTCTTGGGAATGATTCCAGGGGTAGGAGGTAAGGTAGACGGTTTAAATGTGGATGAGAAGCAACTGCAAAGGGTTGAGGCTGTTATCAAGTCTATGACAACGGAAGAGAGACTAAATCCTGATATTGTTAATGGAAGCCGTAGACAACGAGTAGCAAATGGTAGCGGGACAACTATTCAGGATGTAAATCAATTGCTGAAACAATTTAAGTCCATGAAAAAATTAATGAAACACTTTAAAGGAAGCCCAAAAAGTCTAAAGAAGATGGGACGGTTATCGAATAATTTGCCTTTTATGAAGGACATGATGAGGTGATTCCAAAAAGGTAAATTACGTGGAATTATTTTAATATTTTATATGTTTGTATAAGGAGATAAAAATGGCTGTAAGAATTAGAATGATGCGAATGGGTCGTAAAAACAGGCCGTACTACAGGATTGGCGCATTTGATGCCCACGAAGAACGAGACGGAAGCGTTATTGAAAATCTCGGGACTTACGACCCGCTGGAATCGAATAACGAAAAGCAAGTTACTTTAAAGAAAGAGAGAGTGGAATATTGGTTGAGTGTGGGTGCTAAGCCAACGGAATCCGTGGCATCTGTATTGAAAAAACTTGGCATTGCTTTTAAAAAATAATTTATGAGAATTGATATTTTAACATTATTTCCTGAAATGTTTGAAAATGTGCTTGGCAACAGCATTCTTAGGATTGCCAAGGAAAAGGCTCTGGTTCAGTACAACCTTTTCAATATAAGAGAATACGCTGATAATAAACGATGTGTTGATGATAGACCTTACGGCGGTGGTCCCGGCATGGTGATGAAGCCTGAGCCAATATTTAACACAATAGAAACTATTGAAAAACAAACAGGCACACGCTCCAGAAAAATATTGTTAACGCCGCAAGGTTGTCGCTTTTCACAATCTATTGCAAAAGAATTGGCGAAAGAACCTTATCTGATGTTTATATGCGGTCATTATGAAGGTTTTGACGAGAGAATTCGAATTGGGTTAGATATTACTGAGATTTCTATTGGTGACTATGTCCTTTCCGGGGGTGAAATACCAGCAATGGTGGTCATAGATGCTGTGGTTCGTTTGATACCGGGTGTGTTGGGCGACCATGACTCTACGGCAAGTGAATCTTTTAGCGATGACTTGCTTGAATATCCACAGTACACGCGTCCATCGGAATTCAGAGGTATGAAGGTGCCAGAAGTGTTGATGTCAGGAAATCATCAGAAAATAAAGGAATGGCAAAGAGAGCATGCAATAAAAATGACCGCAGAAAAAAGACCGGATATATTAAATAAAACATAATGGTACAGTATTTGTAAATTTGTAAAATTTTTGTTGGGAATTAAGATTTATGATTTGAGGTTTTAATCTTCGGGTTATAAATATAAAAATTTTTAGATTGTTCATGTTAGGAGAGAAGAAATATGAATATTATTGATGTGGTTGAAAAGGAACAAATGAAAAAAGCAACACCTCAGTACAACATTGGCGATCAGGTGGATGTGTCAGTGAAGATTGTTGAGGGTGATAAAGAGCGTATTCAGGTTTTCAGTGGTGTGGTAATTGCAAAAAATGGCGGGGGCTTCAAAGAAACCTTTACGGTGAGACGCATTGTTCAAGGCGAAGGCGTTGAGCGTGTATTTCCTATTCATTCGCCAAAAATCGCTGACGTTAAAGTGGTCAAGTCGGGTAAGGTAAGGCGTGCAAAACTTTATTATATGCGTGAAAGAACTGGTAAAGGTACGCGGTTACAAGAGAAGTTTGAGAAAGAAGTCTTAAATAGCGCTGATGAAGTGTTGCCTAACACCGCCGAAAAATAGTATTTTAAATCCCGATAGACAAGATGAATTAATGCAAGCGCAATTATTTTATGTTTGGGTATGTTGCTTCATTAATAAAATTGTTTAAGCACGAGGTTCCAAAAATACCAGATAAAAGTGCTATTGGTACGGAGGGAGAGCAACTTGCAGTAAGGTTTTTAAAGAAAAATGGATATAAAATATTGCAGCGAAATTATAGGTGTAAAATAGGGGAAATAGATATTGTTACTTACGATCATGGCGCCATTGCATTTGTTGAAGTCAAAACACGCTGTTCTGATACCTACGGCACGCCGGAACTCTCTGTTACAGAAAACAAAAAGAGGCAAATTGTGAAGGTTGCTTCACACTATGTTGCAGAAAAGAAGATAGAAGGCAGAGAATTACGATTTGATGTAGTATCTGTTTTTTACTCGCCGTTTGAAAAACACCCAAAAATAACACTTTTTAAAAATGCCTTTACAAAAAGTGAGGCTTATGCTTCTTGGACATAAAATTTAAGATATGATTATTGATACCCACGCCCATCTGGATTTTCCCGAGTATAAATCAGATCTTGAGTCTGTTTTGTCTCGAGCAAAAGATGCTGATGTTGGATGCATTATCAATGTGGGCACAAGCCTTGCCTCCAGCGAGAAAAGTATCACTTTGGCAAGCAGATTTAAAAATGTGTATGCCAGTATTGGAATACATCCGCACGATGCTTCAAAGGTATCAGATCAAAACTGGCAAACATTGGAACGGTTGGTTAAAGATCAGAAGGTAGTGGCGATCGGTGAGACCGGGCTTGACTATTATAGAAATCGCAGTCCTCACGAAGACCAGCAGCGCATATTCCATAAACATTTAGCCTTAGCTAAGGCGCACAACCTGCCTGTAATAATTCATTCACGTGATGCAAGTGAAGATTGTTTGAGAATATTGAATGAGCATAAAAACGGTGCGTTAAAAGGGGTTGTGCATTGTTTTAGCGGAACAAAGGAGATAGCAAGAAAGTGCATAGAATTAGGACTGTATATATCCTTTGCAGGTCCTATTACATTTTCAAATGCGAATAATATACGAGAAGTTGCCAAATCAGTTCCTGTTGAAAGAATTCTCTTAGAAACAGATTCTCCCTTTTTATCGCCGCAACCGAAAAGAGGCGAACGCAACGAGCCTTCCTATCTGTCATTTATTATTCCTGTATTAGCAGATATCTATGGACTATCTGTAAATGATATCAAGCGGATTACCACATTTAATGCCTATAAACTGTTTGGTATTGGTGTGCCGGAACAGGAAGGTAAGGTTGCTTATGCCATTCGGAATTCACTATATATTAATATCACAAATCGGTGCTCTAATGTGTGTTCTTTTTGCATGAGAGAAACTTATCCTATTGTTAAGGGACATCATCTCGGATTGAAGAGAGAACCAACTACAGAGGAAGTAATAGAAGCCATTGGAGACCCAACTGGCTATGACGAGATTGTTTTTTGTGGTTATGGCGAGCCGACAGAACGATTAGATGTACTGCTAGCCGTTGCAAGGTTTCTCAAATCTAAGGGGAAACGTATCCGACTGGATACGAATGGTCACGGCGATCTTATTAACGGAAGACACATTGCTCACGAATTTAAAGGGCTGGTTGATACCGTTTGTATCAGTTTGAATGCTGAAACTGCTGAAAAGTATGAAGAAATATGTAAACCTGTTTTTGGGAAGAAGGCGTATCCTGCTTTAATTCAATTTATTAAGGATGCAAAACAGGCTATACCCAATGTTCAGGTTTCTATTGTAGAATCACCCAACGTAGATATAGAAAGATGTAAAAAGATAGCTGAAGAATTGGGTGTTGATTTTAGGGTAAGAAAATATAATGTACTTGGTTGACTATGGCAGGAAGAGGTTTGGACACAGATAAACGCAGATTGTCAGGATTTAAAAAAGAAAAAAATAAAATTATTATCTGTGTATATCAGCGGAAAACTGCGTCCTAACTGATTTAAATATATGTTACGAAAAGCGACTATAGAAGACGTAGAAAAAATATACAAACTCATAAATGACTTCGCCGCAAAAAATGTGATGCTGCCGAGGTCGTTGAGTGAGCTTTACGAGAATATCAGGGATTTTTTTGTGTATACTCAGGATGACACTGTAATTGGATGTGCCGCCCTGCATATTTTTTGGAAAGACCTTGCAGAAATAAAATCGGTTGCGGTGTTGGAATTGTCTCAGCACAAGGGTATAGGCGGAAAACTTGTGCGGGTATGTATACGGGAGGCTCGTAAACTGCGCATTGCAAAGATGCTTGTTCTTACCTACGTACCTGAGTTTTTTGAGAAATGTGGTTTCAGAAGAGTTGAGAAAGAAACACTTCCACATAAGATATGGTCCGAATGTGTCAAATGCCATAAATTCCCAGACTGCGGGGAAATTCCACTGATTTTTGAATTAAACAAAAGCAATTAACGCCTCAATCTCGATTTATTCACAAATCATATATATAGGATGTTTTAAACTGGTTTGCCCAGGTTATGCCAAACATGTATAAAGAAAAGGAAAATTCATGGTTTAAAGGTGGTTATAATTTTTTTGATACCTATCCAATAAGATTTTGTAATATTGTAGAAAAAATCTTCTCCGACGACATGCCTGAGATATTTGAATTTCACGCTTCAGTCCAAAAAATTCAACATGTCATAGTGAATCTGTGTCCCACTGAACCTTGGATACTGCCTAATTGGGTGATATTGGAACACAAGACCGCTGCATTCCTCGACAAGTTAAAAGAGATAAGAGTGCGCTATTTTCCTGATGCGACTATTCATATAGGCATAAACAAAAACGAGAATGAGCATATTGTTGAGACAATTGATTATGCAGTTAGTGTTGAATGGATGAAAGTTTATAAATTGGATGCGAAATATCCGCAAGATGACCCAGTTATACTTGCAAAGGTTATTTTGGGCGTAGATATTAGTTTTAATAAGGATACAATATCGCAGGGCGTTGTGATTCTGGATGCGCAAACGGTATCTGCTGTATACGATAATTGCATCCTTGGTAATCAGGTTAATTCCCGCTTCATTGCCCTCTCAGGAACAGGATTGAAGGAGAACGAGATTATAAATGTGCAACTGGGAACGTCTATTGAGAAGATGTTTAAAGGCAGGTTCAAAGAGGGGATTAAATATCGTGTATTTGTAAATGGACCATTGCGCGGCAATGAAATTACGGATTTATCGCAGAGAATTGATTGGTCTATCAATAATATCGTAGCCTTAGATGCGATGGATCGAAATATCATGTTCCCGATGTTCAAGTCCAATGAATTGGCATTAACTACAAACATACTTGGAGAGTTGCGGCGGTGTATTTACTGTAATTTTTGCGATGATATCTGTCCTGTGGATTTAGAACCAGCACTTTATTATCATAGTTACGGTAGGGGAGAAAAACATAAGGCACGTCTTTATAACCTTGGGAAATGTATCGAATGTGGGCTATGCAGTTTTATTTGCCCATCCAAGCTGGAACTTTTAAAGATTATCAAAGAATGTAAGGCGCTGGACAAATAAACATGAAAAAATTGCTCAAGCCGATAGAACCAATTTTGAGTAAGGGTTTCGACAGAGTGGAATCATTTATCCACACTCATCGAAGCGTTAAATTCCTTTTTGGCTCTATTTTTGGCGCATTTGAAGGTTTAGTACGCGGTACAAAAGAAACCACACAGACACAACCCTTTATCCGAAATAATTATGATGTTAAACGGTTTATGGGCGCTGTGCTTGTGGCGTTGGTTATTGGATGGGTTTTTCCTGCAATATATTTTTATGGATGGCAATGTGTTATATCCAAACTAATAGTTTCGCTTATTATAGGCGTGTTTGTTGTTGATGTGCTCTGGGCAATTATTGCGCGTGAAGAACATATAAGCGAGGGAGGATTTGTTTCCTGTCTCCTGGTTCCTGCCATTCTGCCGCCGCAATCGCCACTTTGGCTCACAGGGTTAGGAGCGGCATTTGCAATTATTTTTAGAAATGTGATGGGCGGTGTTGGTAATAACCTGGTAAATCCGGCTATCTTCAGCCGATTGTTCTTAACTATATGTTTTCCGTCTCTTTTGGTTACGGGTTATCAGACTCCGTTTGTGGGTATCCCTGACCTTCATTCCTTACGTTATGGACTTGATGCCGTTACCCACGCAACGCCATTAACAGCCTTTAAGACAAGTGGTGAAGTTGCGTCATTTCTCTCCCTGTTATTTGGTACTGCGGCTGGTTCTTTAGGTGAGACATGCCGCCTTGCATTGATATTATCAGGCTTATGGTTAATAAAAATAAAGGTTGTAAATTGGAGAATACCTGTTTCTTATCTGGGTAGTGTGCTTGTCTTGTCTGTATTCTTCTCGCTGGTTATGGGTAAGACTGTTGCACCGCCTCTGTTTCAACTTATGAGCGGCGGGTTAATCCTTGGGGCGTTTTTTATGGCAACCGACCCGATAACAGCCACGTATAGTCAAAATTCAAAGTGGATTTTTGGCGCTGGATGCGGTTTTGTAACAGTGTTGATAAGAAATTTTACTACACTGCCTGAAGGTGTAATGTACTCAATTTTGCTTATGAATCTTTTGTCAATACCGATTCAGTCATTAATGGTAAAAATAAAATATCGTATTTGATCTGTTTATAACAATGGACGAATTTAAAAAAATCATACTGCGTATCGCATCAATCCTTTTAATCACCTTTTTGCCATGTGCGGTGCTTCTGCTGGTGTATTTTTATACAGCCCCCAAAATTGCTGAATATGCCGACACTAAAGAAAAACGTGCCGTGATGGATATTTTTAATATACCTTATCGCATCAAAGAAACAAGATTTTTGGGTTTTACATTTAAAAGTTATGATAAAAAAGACATTAAGGAAGTATTTAAGAAAAACATAACCGTAGAGGAGCCTTCGGCTGCAACGTGGGAGATTCAACCGCCAAGCGCCCAAACGGCCGCAGAAAAACCTAAGAATAAAAAAAGGCTGTTTAAATATGTAAAAGAAGGGAAACTTCAAGGAATTGGTTTTGTAGAATCAAAAATAGGATACGGTTACAACAAATCAAGCGTCATGTCGCTTTTTATTTGTCTGGAACCCGATATGGAAACGTTAAAAGGCATAGAAGTATTAGACCATAGCGAGACGCCAGGTTTGGGCGGCAGGATTACAGAGGACCAATTTAAGAAACAATTTGCGGGAAAAAAGTTAAGACCGAATATAACGGTAGTCAGGGGAAAGAAAGCAGTGGGCGCTAATGAGGTCGATGCGATTACAGGCGCCACAAATACCAGCAGGGGAATTGAGTCATTTATTAACGATGCCATGAAGGAATTCTGGGAAGGACAAGGAGAGATTAAATGGTAGGTTTAAAGCGGAATATACGGCTGGTTTCTAAATATTTCATGCGGGACAATCTCATCTTAACGGCAGGTGCCGGGCTCGGATTCTGCTCTTCGCTGGCTGTAACAAACAAACTGGCGAATTCCTTAACTATGGGACTTGGCGTGACATTTGTAACTGCTGGCAGTTTTTGTCTGGTCTATCCTTTTAGAAGGCTAATATCTACCGCAGGTACGCATCATAAGATTTCACTGTTGATGATTATCATATCTGTCTTTGTTGCTATCTTTGGATTCTTTGCA
Source organism: Planctomycetota bacterium (assembly GCA_023261445.1). GTDB lineage: Bacteria > Planctomycetota > Brocadiia > Brocadiales > Brocadiaceae > 2-12-FULL-39-13. The sequence continues at coordinate 4,700 of JAHFOX010000014.1, read as the reverse complement.
CAGGCATTTGTTCCTGAAATTACAGCCAATATAAAGGCATATATTGATCTTATTACTACCAACTGTATAGTGCTTGCAGTAATATCCGAAGGATTGACCGTAGACTTCTGGGAAGCGCAGAGGAAGATATTGAAGGCATGCCTTGGTTATTCTATGGCATTGGTCTTGATTTCGTTTTTACGAGAACCGTTGGGGTTTGGAACGGTTATGGGTTTTAATGTGTTTTCGGATACATTTCCTCGCGTTGTTCTCATGGTTACGCCTGTGGGCGGTTTCTTTGCGCTGGCAGCGTTTAGACTAATGTTGCGCCCGTTTCTTATAAAGACAGGAATTGTATTTGCAGAAGCACGCGCATGCGAGTGTGCATCTGCTTCAACAGAATGTACATCAACCACAAATCATGGAACTCAAGCAGTAACACTTCAGCCAAAACGAGGAATATCAAGAAGGTCATTGATTGTTATAGGATTGGGAGCATGTCTGTTTATCAGTCTCATCATGCATATAAAAACAATTCCTGCTCTAAATCAGCAATTCTTCATTCTATTGCCTGTCCTGCTCAATGCCCTTTTCTTTGACGGGATTGTGTTGAGTAAGCTTTTGGGTATCTGCCCGCTGATAAACAAATCCCGCCAAATAGATGCGGCGTGGAAGATGGGGGTGGCTGTAATTATCGTAACAACGTTATCTACCGCATTAAACTGGATTGTTTATAATGGTATTTTGGTTAAATGCAGTGACTATTTGACCAAATATTCATCTATTCCCATACGATTGGAGAAGATTTTTTATCTGACGGTATTTATAGTCACCATTGCAGTATTTGTGCAGGTCTTAAGTGTGCTTCTGAGAAAATTTGCGAAAAATGTGTATGAACAGATGGGGCAATTCCTCGAACTCATTACAGTTAACTGCATTGTCCTTGCCAGTGCTACGTTTACCATTCCTACAGGCGCAAAGTTTCTTGTTACAACTATGACGGCGTTTGGATACGGACTTCACTGGATGATGGTTGTTGTGTGGCTTGCGCTGTTGAGACGTCAGCGTTTGTTCGTTCCCACCACAGCATGGGATGAAGACACTATCGCCATTCTGTTATTAGGCATAATGGCAGCAATATTTACTGGTATTGGAATGATTCATATATTTTAATTACTTCATTGGTAATATTTTTGTCTCTGTGATAATTTAGCAGTAAGTTTTGAAACAAACAAAGAACCACAAATGAAAATTGAAAATATCAAAATGCAAATTGTAAAATTGTCTCCTCATCTAGCAATTGTTCCGAAAGGTAATTGCATTCCTTTTGCATTTTTCAATTTACACTTTTCACTTTGCATTTATTTTATAGGCGTAAAGCACCGCATCGCTAATTATGGAGTAACCCAATGACAATCCCTCTATTGCTTGGCGCAGGTATCCTTGCCATACTGGTATTGTTGTTGAGTGTTTTCAGCGAAGCTGTTTACCAATTCTTTGGCAGAGGCGAAAAACGTAAGCTTGTCGTTTTAAGCGATGACGAATATAGAAAAGAATTGGATATAGAGGGGGGGGAGAGACTCCTTTCGTTGCTTCAGAACAGGGGATTTAATATTCCCGCCGCCTGTGGGGGAATGGCTACTTGCGGACAGTGTAAGGTAAAACTTCACACTGATGTAGGTGCTTATACGACTGTTGAAACCCCTCATTTTGACATGCGCGCGAGGGAGGCTTCGCGGAAATTTCTTGAGCAGGGTGTTGGTGATGGATATGTGCGGCTGGCTTGTCAGGTTAGGGTTGAAAAGGATGTGAGCCTGTACCTGCCAAAGGATACGCTGCACGTTAAGAAATATACAGCAAGAGTAATCAGAAAAATACCGATAACCAGTGATAAGATGGAGATGTGGTTAAAACCATCAAGACTTATTCAGTATAAACCAGGCCAGTATATTCAACTGGCAATTCCAGAAGATTTTGCGGAGGAACATTATAAAAAGTATGGAAATCTGATTAAGGAAGCCTGTACGAAATTAGGTAAGGAATTCGTTCCTTATATGCCAGGCACAACCTTGTATCGTGGATATTCTCTTGCATCTATAGAGCCTGACCTTTTGAAGCTAATCGTTCGCATGGCTCCTGTTGATGCTTGTATGCCGCTGGAAAAGGGTGGTCCTCCGTGCATAGGCCCTAGCTGTGTGCATAACTACATTCAGGAACAGAATCTTTGGAATTTCTTCCTTGGCGAAAAGATACGTTTTACAGGTCCGTATGGTCATTTTACTTTAAAAGAATCACCACACACTGCTGTATTTGTAGCTGGCGGAGCAGGATTAGCACCCATCTTTGCCTTATTAGAACAGTGGTTTCGAGAAGGCCGTCAGGATAAAGCAATATTTTTCCTTGGAGAACGAAGATTTCAGGATATTCCAACGATATATTTACCAAAGTGGCTAAACTGGCAAAGAGGAAATCCTAACTTTACGTTTATGCCCGTACTTTCTGGGGCGTTTCGCGGCGATAATCCTGCCGAAATGAACGATGTGGACAAGAAATGTTTCTACGGCATTTCTGAAGAAGACAGTAAAATAATTAAAGAACAAGGGCTTGTTGATGAGCGGGGATGTCAATGGAAGGGAGAGGTTGGGTTTATCGGGCCACAATTGAGAAAATATCTTTCACCAGACACGAATATTGCGTTTTATCTCTGCGGGCCTGCGCCTATGACGGTTACTGTTATTGATGCTGCTGCCAATGTTTTGAGTTTGAAAAAGGAAAATGCCCTTTTTGACGATTTTACAGGCACATTGACCCCGTCGGTAGACCTTATTTATCAGAAGCTTGAAATTAAAGAAAAAATTTACGCCTTAAATATTCCTAACGCCGATAAACTCATCGAAAAAATCAGTAACATCCTTATTATCCAGTTGATATTGAAAGATAAAATTGATGCAAGCTACGATTTCCTCAGACAGGCAAGAGATGCGCTTGATAAATCGGTGCAGGAATTAGAAACAATGCTTAATACGTATAAAAGTTAGATGTCTGGCCGCTATCCCGATTATATTCGTACCATGAAAGAAATGAAACCAATACCTTTTAGACATCGCCCCAGAGGCTTAACTATACTCTACGAAGACAGGGATATTATTGTTATTGATAAAAGCGCCGGCTTATTGACGGTAAAAGCAATGTATGAAAAAGAAAAAACGGCGCATAACATTTTAACCAACTATATACGTAAGGGCAGTTTTAAATCAACAAAACAACTTTTTGTAGTACATCGTTTGGATCGTGATACCTCTGGCGTTCTTGTGTTTGCTAAGAGTCCTGAAGCCAAAGAAAATCTTAAACTGCAATGGAAAGGTGTTAAAAAAAAATATGTAGCAGTGGTTCGTGGAATATTAACTGAAAAAAGCGGGACAATCGCCTCGTATTTAGCCGAAAACGACGATTATGAAGTTTCTTCGGTTAAGGATTCCAGAAAAGGGGAATTGGCAAAAACCCGTTATAAAGTTATAAAAGAAGCAAGGAAATTTAGTCTGCTTGAAATTGAATTATTAACGGGCAAAAAAAACCAGATACGAGTTCATTTCTCCGAGAAGGGACATCCGCTAGTTGGTGATGATAAATATGGTAAGAAAGGTGAGCCAAAGAGCCGTTTAGCCCTTCATTCACAATACATAACGTTTAGACATCCACACAGCGGCAAAGAGCTGACCTTCGAAGCCGAGGTGCCTGGTTTTTTTAAAAGTTATTTTGATAACGTTTGAAATAACCGGCTTTTGGAGCGGCGGAGCCGCGGAAAAAGTCCGGTTGATTGAATTGTGAGGCGGTTTATTTTAATGTTTTTAGATTATCAATAGCTGTTTGAATCAATTCTGATTTATTTCCAAAGTATGCGCTGATAATTCCTAACGCAATCAACCATATTGCTTGGATAACAAATGACAATACTTTCTCTACAACATTGCTTTTTGTATCAAATCCCATATATTCTATAATAGTTATAGGGATTCTCAAGATAAAAGCAATCAACCAAATGGGGAAGTCGGTAATTCTTCTAAAACGAATTTCTCTAAAAACACCAATTGTTCTGTCAAGCGTATCAAGTACAAGATCAAAGTGATGGACAGATGGTCCATCTTTTGAAACAACATCATAATTAATAAAAATATCATATTCCGCATTTTTTAATTTTAAATCATCAGAAAGGTCTTGTTCTTTAGTCCTTATTACTGTACGTACTTTAGCGATATGTGTTGCCCTTTCTGCGATTGGTAACAGATTATTTATTTTTTCTCTAATAAGTACATGGCGGTGAGGATCTTTTTCATTTATGCCAATTTTTTTTAAAGGAGGAGCCAAATCTATTTGGTGTGCCAATCTGTGAGCGTGTCGGATTAGATTTTTAAGAAGTTTTAATCTGTTTATTGTTATTATGCATTCGAATAAGCTAATTGGTTTGTTTGACATATTATTTTTTAGCTTAACATAGATTATACTGCCTGATGGAAAATAGGATCACATCTTAAATGTTAAATAATCGCATGACACAATGATTTAACATTTGATGGGTGACCATTAATGTGCTTATATGTTCCCGTAACCGGTAGACTGCAATGAGTTGTTAGACCGTCTTATGCGTTATCAATTCTTCATCAAATTCAAGTGAGTAAGATAGTATTGTCTTTAAATCTATTTTTTTAGAGGCATTCAGAATT
>JAHFOX010000116.1 GCA_023261445.1 Planctomycetota bacterium | reverse complement strand
GATGATAGCCTTGCCAACGAAATTGGCTGCAAAAATGCCAATAAAATATAATGATACAAAGGTAAGAATAAGTCCGAGGAATGTTGTGACAAATTCGTAGACAGGGGTCTTGGGTAAGGCAATACCGTAAAATTGTAATAATTTTATTATGATGGGCGAAAGTGTGCCTCCTATAAAACTAAAGAGAAATTTCACAACAAAAAAAGTTACATAGATAGGGAGAATCAACAGTAAGCCCGTTAACATCCTTTTTCTAACATCTTTTTTGAACTGAGGGACCATGTCGTCTTTTTTTTCTTCCATAATTACCTAAATTTATTGCCAGTTTAAATGTGGCTAGATTTCCAAATAAAAGCAATAATGCCAGCAAGTATAAAATTAAAATCGGCGATAGTCTCGAGTATTAAGCCTTCAGGCACCATCCGTTTCAGAAATAGGTATTGGTAACAGCAGGCATAGGCAACACAGGGCAGCAAATAATATCCTAATGTTGTTGTCCATCCAAGAAATGGACTTACCGACAGCAGAATTGTAATTAATGCTATAATAACGAGAAGGAGCGTTTTTGTTCGTTCTTTTCCAATCGCAATGGGAATTGTTTCTTTTCCCAAAATACGGTCACCTTGAATATCTCTTATATCAAGGACAACCGCCCTGATAAATGCGAGGCTGAATGCAAAGGAAATGGCGGTCACAAGCGATGGCATAAAACTTTTATTTGCTCCAAGGAAAGGTATTAGCGCGGTGCTGACTGCCCACGCAATGCCGTAAAAAATCTCTTTTGAACCAGGTATCTGCTCAAGGCTTCTATAACGGATGATACGTGCCAGACTCTTTGGTATTATTTCCAACCGATAAAAAATGCCAAAGAGACTGGCAAGAAAGATGCAGAAAAATATAGACTTACTCAGGATAAATCCCAGGATGAAAGATGCAACTGCTCCCGTAATACCAAGACCAACAAAAAGGGTTTGTTTCCTTTCGTAAAATTTTGCCCTTGCTGGTTCATTGAGCGCCACGGCTTCCTTGTTAGCAAAATGGTTTAAGACTTGCATGGAAAATGTGAATAATGCGGCAATCAAAGAAAAACTTAACCTTGGCTGGATTCCGAGTAATGCGGCGCTTGCGTAGCCTAAACTTGCCGCTCCTAGTCCTGCGTATATACAGCTACCGATGAAAAAACTGGCAACGTTTTTTAACCCAAAGAAGAGTTTTCCATATTTGTTGATCTTATATGAATGTACCTTTTCAACAACTCTTTTGATCATCCAGTTTGGGGTAGAAGCTCCTGCGGTTACACCAATGGTTTCGTACTCTTTAAGCTCGTCGATGTCCAACTCGTTATCGGTTTCCACATGGAAAGTCGGTGTTCCTTGAGACTCGCATATTTTAACAAGCCGAGTAGTATTAGCGCTTCCCCTCCCTCCGACGACAATCATGGCATCCACTGATTTACTAAGACTGATGATTTCTTCTTGTCGTTTATAGGTAGAACTACAAATAGTTTCAAATGATTCGCAATTTGAATAGCGGTTTTTAATTCTTTCGATAGCCTCCTTAAACATATGACTGTCTTGAGTCGTTTGGGCTACAATGCATACTTTTTCCATTGGCGGAAGGTGTTCAATTTCTTCTAGGTCTTGTACAACGTGTCCTTTGCCTTCCGCGAAACCCAATAAACCAATAACCTCTGCATGCCCCTTGTCGCCGACAATTATGGTAGAATACCCCTGCGCAGCATATTTTTTGATGACAGATTGGACTCTCATTACGTGAGGGCAAGTAGCGTCACAGACCTTTGCCCCCATATTTTCAATCTCTTTTCTTCGAGTGGGGGTAATACCATGTGCCCTTATAATGACCGTGCTCGTAGAAAGGTCTGTCTGTCCATCAACGATGTGAATTCCTCTTTTTCCCAGGTATTCGAGTACCTGTGGATTATGAATCAGCGGCCCATCTGTATATACCTTGCCGTCGTTTTTCCCATTTGCAGCATCCAAAAGAATGTCCATTGCTCGCCTGACACCCATACAAAACCCTGCAGTTTTAGCGACTTTTACTCTCAAATTTCCCTCGAATATTTATACTTGGAATATACTGTACCTACGGTATAAACCATAAGTTGATTACTACAGGTGAACAGTACGAATTCTTGCAGTATGCGCTGATAAAATTTGTCTCGCGATGATGGAAAGCTTTTCGTTCGGTTTTTGTCTATGATTTATACAAGAAAATTTTTAATTGAGGATAATTTTATCAGTAATGGTAATGTAAGTCAATATTTTAAATTCAACCAAAACATAGCCTTAGTTTGTTTTTACTTGCCATATAATTAATTGATTCTTTATAATACGGTTTTAAACACAAATTAATAAATTTATTATTTTTGTAATCGTGAAGAGGATATTTTATGTCAGCAATTATTATTGATGGTGAATCTGTCGCTGGAAAGATTCGAACGCGGTTAATTGAAGAAATCGATACCTTGAAGAAAAGGGGGCTTTGCCCGCATTTAAAGGCTGTTCAGGTGGGAGAGAATGCATCTTCAAAATTGTATGTTCAAAATCAACAAAAACAGTGTGAGACAATTGGTATTACATATACCTTGGATGAACTGCCTGCAAATACGAAAGAAGAGGCCTTGATAGAACACATAAAAAAACTGAATAATGATTCTCAAGTGACGGGTATAATTTTGCAAATGCCTTTGCCCGATGGTATAAATGCAAAAAAGGTACAGACCTTAATCGCTCCTCATAAAGATGTAGAGGGAATGAATCCTATCAACATGGGTGAGCTTGTTTATGGAAATACAAAACTGTCGCCGTGCACGGCTATGGCTGCAGTGGAGATTGTTAAATCACTAGGGATTGAGATTCGAGGCAAAGAGGTAACAATTGTCGGACGTAGCGCCATTGTGGGAAAGCCTGTCAGCTTGTTAATGTTGGATTTGTCTGCAACACCTACGGTGTGCCATTCAGGCACAAGAGACCTTCCCGCTCAAACAAGAAAGGCGGATATTTTAATTGCTGCCGTTGGTAAGGCAGAGATGATTAAAGGGGATATGGTCAAACCGGGCGCTATTGTGATTGATGTGGGGATCAACCGTGTAAAGGAATTCGATACGAATGGAAACCCTGTTATGAACAAGAACGGTAAACCAAAAATGAAAACAGTGGGCGATGTTGAATTTGCTACAGCGAAGGAAGTTGCCTCTTATATAACTCCCGTACCCGGCGGTGTGGGACCCGTTACGGTTGTAATGCTACTAAGGAATACCGTGGAAGCATTGAAAATGAGTGCAAATCTTTAGTTATGAATAAAAACAAAATCCTCATTGCCATACCCGTTTTTAACGAAATGGATGTGTCTAACATCATTCAAAGGGTTAAAAGCTTTTCCATAGATGTATTAGTGGTGGATGATGGTTCTACCAATGGTTTCACCAAAGACTTGGGAAATGTAGGGAATTTACATATTCTTACACATACAAGAAATCTGGGATACGGCAAAACAATCATAGATGCATTCACATTTGCGGCTAAAAATGGGTATGATTATTTATTAACAATTGATAGTGACGGACAGCATGAACCCGAAGAGATTCTGTTATTTTTGAGAGAAATCCCATTTTATGATTGTGATATTTTATCAGGGTCGCGGTATTTTTTCCCAACAAAAGTAGGTAAGGAAGCGCCCTTAGAACGATATCGAATTAACAGAGAGATTACAGGTATTTTAAATCGTATAATGGGGTTTAATTTAACGGATTCATTTTGTGGTTTTAAGGCGTACAAGGTAGAAAAATTGAGGTTAATGCATTTGACTGAGTCTGGATATGGTATGCCATTGCAATTATGGATACAGGCATGGAAGTTGGGTTTGCGGGTAAGGGAGATACCTGTTAAACTAATATATAAAGACCTTACAAAACGATTTAAAGGTATTTTAGAAGACCCTAATACGAGGCTGCGTTATTATAAAAATATCATAGAAGAAGAACTTGCAGGGATAGAACAGAATGGCGCAGCAGTGTGGGGAATGAAAAAGAAACTAAGATTTTAATACGTATCAAGTTTTTATAGTTACATGAGGATATTTAGAAAAGACATGCTTCCTAACGCTCTTTATGTACACAGCCCATTTTGTGCAAGAAAGTGCATCTATTGCGATTTCAATTCAATTGTATCAGAATCAAAAACAATTGACCGCTATCTTCAGGCGCTTGAAAAAGAGTTAAGTTCCTTACGA
>JAHFOX010000078.1 GCA_023261445.1 Planctomycetota bacterium | reverse complement strand
AATGACATTGAAAAATTTTCAGAAATCATGCTGTAAATGTCTTCCAGGGCATCGAGCGTCTTATTGATATTTGACTTCCATGTCTCAAGGTGAAGTTTTTTGGTTATCAGCTCAAACAACCGTGCGGAATACCAATCTCCGATGAGTTTTATATTGCGTTCCGTAGCCTCAGATTCAAGAATGGACTCCGTGCGTATCTGTATAATTTCACGAAGGGAGTGCCTGATCTCGCGGGATTTAAGCAAAGGTATCTTCTTTGACGTTGTTTTTTGTAAAAGCTGAGCCGCCTTCTCTAATCGCTCTTCTAATTCGTGTTCCAACACCCTCAAATTTAACAATTGAAGATTGGCAATCTCAAAGAGTTCGATGTTGCTGGCGAAATCACCGCGCGGGTCAAATACAAATGCGCCATCCCAGTCCACAATTGTTATATCATCTTTTGAATATTTAATATTAAATTTGAGTGTTGTATTAATTTCTTCTTCATCTAAAGGTATCCGCTCTGTCTTTAGAAGTCCAGCAATGCTGTCTTTGTGTTCCGAAATGACATCTTCAGGGTCGCCCTTGTAATCTGCCACACAATATACGCTGTATTCTTCATCAAAATTTGGGTCGCAATGATATTCCCACAAAAAAGTCCTGCATTCAACAAGGAGAGAACGTTTAATATCAAATACGCGTTCATGTAAGATATCTTCTAAATCAATAGACGCCTCTATAATGACAATGCCGGGCGGAAAAAACTTTACCAGAAAGTCAACCATCCTGCCGTCAACAAGCTTCTTTTCAACTTTAACTACCATCTGTTTTGGAACTACGTCAGGGTAGGATGGCGAACTCTTCGCTTTTTTAATGTCTACGATTTCATCTGTCTCGAGATTTAGCTCGGTAATTCCTACAAGAAAGGAGACCAGTGTGCCTTTGACAGCAGAATTAATACCCACAGATTACCCCTTAATTAAGTTGCCGGTTGTAAGTTATGAGTTTTAAATTGTGATTTGAAGATTGCCTTTGTATATTGAACTTGTATCTTACAACTTTTAACTTATAACTAAAATAGTGAAAACCGTCTTTCTAAAATTCCATTCCACAGATGCGGTATTTGATAGAGATGCTTTTTTATAATGCCTCTGCATTTCTCTTCGAGCAATTTCTTTGTAAGTTTGGAATGGATTTTCAGGTGTACAATGTTAGGCTCAGTAATAGGTGTTCCTATCTTGCTCACCAGATAACATTCTGCCTCAGAAATACCAGGATCCTTCGTTATTTCTGCTGATATTTCGCTTGCAATCAGATTATATAATTTCCCCGTGTGGGTAATAGGATTTTTTCCTGCTGTTGCTTCAATGGTCATCGGTCTGTATGGAGTAATCAACCCATTTGCCCTGTTTCCCCTGCCCACCTGGCCGTCATCTCCGCATTCGGCGCTGGTACCCGTCACAGTTAAGTAGAAAATATCTTTTTCATAGTTATCTGCGGTATTGATTACGATGGATACCTCTTGAGCCGTCAATTTTCTAACAAAAACAAGAATATATTCAAGCAGATTATTTTTGATTTTGAAATACTCATCCTTTGACGAAATAAATTTTGAGATAAAAGCTATTGCAATAGTAAGATGTATATGGTTCTTATTCCTTGTGCCCATGATTTTGATATCCTCGCCAATCATAGGATATTGTTGTTTCGCTTCGGCTGAATTTAAGAATTGTTCGGTGTGATAGACCAGCGATTCCGTCTCTGTCATTGGTGCGAAACCAACGCCAATTGAGGTATCATTTGCCAATGGAATAGAGCTGTCAAAGGTTGACCGCAAGTCCACACTGCCCGTTCTAATCTTCGTTTCAACAATTACATTTTTTTCGGGTTCCAGGAATCTCAACCGTTCTTTCATCCATTTGTGAGTTGTTTCTCTTGCGATTTCTTCAATAGGAACCTTTTCATTTCCAACAGTTTCTACTGCCCGACCAACGATAATTAAGTGAATAGGGGTTATTACCTTACCTCCACCGAAACGAACCTCTGAACGCCCGCCTACAAGGAGACATTTGTCAACGTTATGATGCAGTACTCTGCCAAATTTGTTCAGATAATACTTGGAAAAAGCAATGCTCAACTCTTCAGACGCACGGTCGCATAAGGTGTCTGGATGTCCCAGTCCCTTGCGTTCAACAATTTCAATGGGAGATTTTTGAACAGATTTATCTTTTGTTTTTTCAATAAATATTTCCATGATAATTGGAGATTTTGTAAATTGACTTTACCGCAGACTGCTGGGCCGCAGAGAGGTTAAGAAGAAGCTGAGAAGTTAAGGGGGTGGGAGGTTAAATTCTCAACTTTCCATCTTCTTCTCAGCACCCCCTGCGGCAAAACCCACTTTAATAAATGGGATTTTAAGGTAATGCAAATTCGTGTTCGGGATGTTTTACGCACAAAACAGGACATGGCGCCTTTCTAACAACCTTTTCTGCTGTACTGCCCAGAAGTGCATGAGAAATACCGCTTCGACCATGTGTGGCAATGGTTATCAAATCAATATCATATTTTTTAGCTGCCTTAATAATCTCAACAAAGGGTATTCCTCGCATAATAATATCTTCAACCTTTATCTTCTCTAGAAAGCGTCTTGGAATCAGGTGGTGAATGTCTTTTTTTGCTTTGCTTTCCATGTCATCATATATTTTAGACACTGGGTAGGTTAAACCTCCTGTTCCAACAGGGATATTCAGCTTTGGAATAACGTGCAGAACGTAAAGTTTGGCTTCGCGTTCAATAGCAAAATCCAGGGCGTATTTTAAGGCATGTTTTGAGCATGTTGAAAAATCTGTAGGAAATAATATTCTTTCAATTTTAATCATTACATTAATTCCTCGCTTTTTTAGCAAAGTTTTTTAAGCCGGTTGTCTTTTTAATTATTTTGTTTGTCTTATAACATATTAAAATCTGTGTAAATCTGTGTAATCTGCGGCTGGTTTGAAACCTTGTTATATTACCGTTTCCACTCCACACGCATAAACTTTGCGTTCTCATGTTTTTTGTATTCGACTTCTCCTGTATATGCCTTATGAAGAATTGATCCAATGCGCTGTGCCAACTTGGCTGATGTGGTAAGTATCTCGATTTCATCCCCCTTTTCATTGATCTTCATGATCCTTTTTAAAGGATTATAACTTTTCGAACGAGCATCTTCGTTATGAATAAGATTCAGTATCTCTTGTTTGTGCTGTTTCAGAAAATCACCCTTCAGTATAACGACACCGTTTGGAACGTTTTCCTTCGTTTTCTTACATGCAGGACATGTTACCCAATTAATATCTTTCAATCCCTTCTTTGCCTCGTAAAGTTTAGCGTCAAGAAACCACTTTTTATTATGATAAACAGCAGTACAATCCTTACAAATGGAGACGTCCGCCAGCCCCTTTCCCTTCGGGGGCATATATGGATCGTTCTCTGCATACACATTATCTTTTTTATGTGATGACCTATAACCAAATTCTCTTGGTACTTTCATTCTACTCATTTCTCCTTTCGTCAAACGTAATTATATTTCCCCACGGATACTTAACAGGTTTTTATTATAACAGCTCAAATCATCATGAATTTGCGGTGGATTATTAGTTTCAGCTTATTTTTACGGGAATCTTCTTTGCCTTTGATTTTTCGGACTTTGGCAATGTAATTTCCAGGATTCCTTTCTTATATTCTGCTTTTATCTGCTCAAATTTTACCGATGCTGGCAATGGAATTGCCCTGGAAAAGCTTCCATAACTTCTTTCAATAAAATGATAGTTTTTCCCTTTTTCTTCTTTTTCAGCTTTCTTTTCGCCTTTAATCGTCAAAGTATCACCACTAACCGAAATGTCAATATCTTTTGGCTCAATGCCGGGCACCTCAGCTTTTATAATGACATTTTCCTCTGTTTCAGAAACATCCAAGGGAGGCACTACCATCTCCGTTTCTAACAACCCTTTTCTTCCATAACTACTAAAAAATTTGTTTAACTCGTCCCTGAACGAGCCCAATATTGGCAAATACGGCCATTTCATCATTTCGGATGACATATATTTTCCCTCCAAAAAATAACTTATTTTGTACTTTACTGGTAAACGTGATAATCAATATCTGGAAATATATTATCCTTGCCTTCGATGTCGGCAAGCCAGTTTACATCAATATTATCGGACCTAATATCATCATACAACTTATTAAAACAAAAGAGGTGTTCTTTTGTCCTCTTTACGGCGTACTCCACCATAGTACCGGTTTTCATAATAAATGCCCAGTCGCTGCTCTGTGCCAACAACAGTTCTCTTGCAGCCTGATTGAGCGCCCGATTCCGCAGATAGTTTCCATTTAAATGCAAGTTCGTTCTTGCTAACTCAACCATTCGCTCGGCGGCTTTATGAAGATGTCTATAGATCCAATCATTGCTTTCATTAAGCCAATATTCATTATAACCTTTATATCCCCAACTTGAAAGAGACGGCGTGGAGACCTGATTGACTGGATAGATTTCAAGATATTCCATTGGCGTAATCAGCGAGATCGTCTTTTGGTCAAATGCGATCTTCCTGAATAGAAAATTGATCCAGTCAGGACCTTCAAACCACCAATGGCCGAAGAGCTCTGCATCATAGGGCGCAACGATAATAGGTTTCCGATCCATAATTGAAGCAAGATACTCTACATGTTTTTCACGATTAAACATAAAATTTCCCGCATGTTCAGCAGCCTTGTCTAACGCCCTCTCGTAAGAATACGTCTCCTTGTGGTTGGTCTTGCCTGTAATTCGATAATATTTTATGCCTATGTTGGAGCGCTTGCCGTCACCATGTAAATAAGGTTTTATATAATCATAATCAAGGTCATAACCTATATCTCTGTAAAAATCACGATAGGAAAAATCACCGGGGTATCCTTCTTTAGAACTCCAAACCTGTTTGGAGGATTCCATATCTCTGCCAAATGCGGCTACGCCAGACGGACAGTAAATAGGGGCATAAATTCCATATTTCGGTCTTGGAGATGCAAACAGGACACCATGTGTTTCGGTAATAAAAAAACGAATACCAGCTTCCTTTAGCAGTTGGTCTACTCCGGGTTCATAAGCACACTCAGGCAGCCATATTCCGCGAGGTCTTCTACCAAAATGTTTTTCATAATGAGTCGCTGCCACATTGATTTGAGCACGCATGGCGTTCACATTATTGTTCATTAGCGGAAGAAACCCGTGTGTAGCTCCACAAGTTATTATCTCCAATTTCCCAATATCCTGGAATTTTTTGAAGGCTTGAACAATATTTCGATGGTATTTTTCTGCAAATACAAATCGTGCATTGGTAAAGTGTTTGTAATAAATCTGTGCAAGTTGGTTAAATTCTGGCTGATGCTTAGTTCTCTCAATTTCCTTTTCCGCAAGTTGAATTCGCTTTTCAATGTATCGGGTATAACGGGATTGTAAAAGTTCATCAGTAAGCATCGAGATCAGCGGCGGAGTCAAAGACATAGTTATGCGAAAATTGATGCCTTCCTCAATTAGTTTGTCAAACACATTGATGAGCGGAATGTAAGTTTCGGTAATAGCCTCAAATAGCCAATCTTCTTCCAAAAACTCACTGTATTCAGGATGGCGTACAAAGGGAAGGTGCGCATGTAAGATTAATGAAAGGTAGCCTTTTTCCATAAATTATTTTTTTGAGGATGCTAAATTACTTGATGATGCAGATGAATGCATATATTCTTCGAGCGATTCCTGCCAGTTTCTATGTGCTCTTTCAAATACAGATTCACTAATTCCACAACCGATAGGAACGTATAATTTTTCATAAAGTTCATCTATACACATCCACTTTTCGTCAATTATTTCAGAAACACCTATACGCGGCATCCTTACGGTGTTTGATCTTGATAAGGCACAGAAGGTACTATTAGGGGTCAGTAACCCGATTTCAACACAAAACGACCGGTTCGGTTCACCCACATGAATGTACCAATTTATGGCGTTGCCTGTTACTTCAATATCAAAGTATTTATTGGCATTATAACCATCAAATATAATATCCGTTACATCATATACTCTTAATATGATTTTTGCGTGGTGTTCCATAATGCCGAGTATATTCATGGCGCTATCTATCACGTCTTTTCGTAACTCCCAATACGCAAACAACCATTCAAAGTCCCGCACCATTAATACAATTCGATTGTCTCCGTAGCTGTTTGGAAGATCAGGAGTTTTGGGTATGCATTCAATCTCTTTTCTTTCAACTTTTTGTTGAGGTTCTTCCTGATTAACAGGCATTGATTCAGGAACATTTGGCCATTTGTCTTCGTCTGTAACACCCCATTCCTGATAAGGAGACTGTTCTTTGGAAACATCTGACAGACCAAAAAACCTATCCCAGATCAAACTAAACAGGTTTTTTATCTTCTTCCAGAGTATTTCGCACAAGGCCTTAAAGACCTCAAAAATTAGCAGAAAAATTTCTTTTGTAATATCTTTATTCATATCTCAAATACTGGCGATTCCAAGCGTTTTATGATTATTTAAGCGATTGCAAAATGCAGAATTAACAAAAATTTCAAAATTAATTATACATTAAATAACAGTAAACGGTCAATGAAATTGTAACGGTGCACAGTATGATTTTATTGATTGGGCTGGATATCGTGTAAACTTTTTTCGCAAAAGCGTTATGCACTAACTTCTCTTATTACCAGATATTACAAGTGCTATCTGTGAGATTTGCAACCCCAAATGTATTTGGCACAAACTGAAGAAATGAATTGGTTGGAAGTATATATTTGGCTTGACAAAATGTTACAGTTAAGTAATAATCGAAATGGTCTTTTAGTAAAGTAAATTGTGGGGGAATAGGAATTTCTTCACATAAAATTTGCAGGAGCGGAGCAACGAGGAGACGCAGTATTTATGATAAAGCAAATTATTGTAACAACCGATGGTTCTGAAAATAGCCTCACTGCCGCTGATTATGCCGTAAGCATAGCACGCCTTTTTAATGCCGGTATTCGAGGGTTATTTGTCAAAGACATTAAGATACTAACAGGGCCGTTAATCCATGATATAGGGACAAGCATAGGTGGAATGGTTCCTTACGGAACATTTAACGAAACCATTCGTGAGATGCTGGAAGCTCAAGCCGATGCCGCTTTGAATCAGGTGGAAGGAAAATGTGTAAATTCTGGGGTGCCGTTTAGTCGTGAGGTACGGGAAGGGGTTGTGAGCCGCGAGATTATTAAATCAGCAGAAAAAGACGATCTTATTGCTATGGGTAAGATGGGAATTCATGCTGAATGGCGTGATGTGTTTTTGGGTACCACAGTCGAATTCGTCGTACGTCAGACCCATAAACCCGTACTTATTACACCTTCCGAGTTCAAACCTTTCAGCAAGATGTTAATTGCTTACGATGGAAGTCCATTTGCAGAAAAAGCCCTTCAAAGTGCTGCCGAAATAGCACAACCGCTAAAATTGCTAGTAACAGTTGTTTGTGTGTCGGACAAAGAAGATGAAGCAATAAAAACTCTTTCAAAGGCAAAGACATTTCTTGAAGGTTATAAACTTACCGTAGAGACCATTGCAAAGGGGGGTCATGACCACGCTGGAGCTATAATAAACATCTGCAATGACGAAGACAGGGGATTTGATTTCCTTGTTATGGGCGCTTATGGGCATTCCAGAATTCAGGAAATGATACTTGGCAGTACTACAGTAAGAGTCATGAGATCCACAAACTGCCCTATATTACTTTGTCGCTGATGATATTTTATATTTGGTTTGCTTATATAAAATATTCATCTTGTACTAGCTCTCCTAACTAAACTAATTCTTATAAAATTTGAAAAGGAATTTAATTTTGAATCCCGTTATAACATCAACAACAATTTTAGCAGTTCGGAAGGATGGTCATGTCGCTATTGGCGGCGATGGTCAGGTTACGATGAATACTGCAATAGTGAAACAAGACGCCAAAAAGATTCGGAGGCTCTATCACGACAAGGTTATAGTAGGTTTTGCCGGTTCGTCAGCAGACGCCTTCGCCCTTATGGAGAGATTTGATGCCAAGCTTGAGCAATATCAGGGAAATGTCTTGCGAAGCGCTCATGAATTGGCTAAGGAGTGGCGAACGGATAAAGTATTGAGGCGTTTGGAATCTTTGCTTATTGTTGTAGATAAACAGTATTCCTTTTTGATATCCGGCGGCGGTGATGTTATAGAACCAAGTGATGGGATTATCGGTATCGGTTCGGGTGGTTCTTATGCGATTGCGGCGGCAAGAGCATTAATGAAACACACCTCTTTGAGTGCAAAGGAAATTGTGGAAGAGGCGCTCAACATTGCAGCAGATATTTGCGTATATACAAATAAAAATATCAAGGTGGAGGAGATCCAGTAGTGAAGGAACTGACACCTCGTAAGATTGTAGAGGAACTTGATAAATACATTATTGGTCAAAAAAATGCCAAACGCTCAGTGGCGATTGCCATTCGCAACCGATGGCGCAGACATCAACTTTCCGACGAATTGAGGGAGGAAGTATTACCCAAGAACATTATTATGATTGGTCCCACAGGTGTAGGGAAAACAGAGATTGCAAGGCGTATGGCGGCGCTTGTTAAAGCCCCTTTTCTTAAAGTTGAAGCGTCAAAGTATACCGAAGTTGGTTATCATGGCCGCGATGTGGAATCCATGATACGAGATATTACAGAGATTGGCGTAAACATGGTTAAGGCTGAAAAGATTCAGGAAGTACAAGGAAAGGCTGAAAAGATGGCGGAGGAAAGGCTCTTGGATTTGTTACTGCCGCCCGTGCCGAAAAGCGCTGAGTCTGCTAATGTAGAGGCAGAGGAACAACGTTTAAGCACCCGCGAAAAATTCCGCAAAAAACTGCATGAAGGAGAACTTTCCAATCGCACAGTGGAACTTACAATTCAGGAAAAGCCTTACGTGCTGCAAGGCTTCGTGGCTGGGGTCGAGGAAATGGGCATGGATTTTCAGAATATGCTGGAAAAGGTGATTCCTCCGCGCGCGCAGGTGCGAAAGGTCTCTGTGGCTGAGGCAAAAAGGATATTGACACAGGAAGAGGCCGAAAAGCTCATTGACAAGGAAAAGGTCATGCATGAAGCGATTCGCAGGACTGAGTTGTTTGGAATTATCTTTATTGATGAAATTGATAAGATCGCAGGGCGCGAATCCACCCACGGCCCTGACGTCTCACGGGAGGGGGTGCAAAGAGATTTGTTGCCGATTGTGGACGGTACTACAGTAAATACGAGATATGGAATGGTTAAAACCGACCGCATCCTTTTTATTGCCGCGGGCGCATTTCATGTATCCAAACCGTCAGACCTAATCCCGGAACTTCAGGGTCGATTCCCCATTCGCGTGGAATTAGAAGATCTTGGGAAAGAGGAATTCTTACGTATCCTGACCGAGCCAAAAAATGCCCTGGTTAAACAATACAAAGCGCTTCTAGAGACTGAGGGAATAAAGGTTCAATTTGAAAATGATGCTGTCGAATCTATTGCGGAGATTGCCGTACAGGTTAACAAACGAACGCAAAACATTGGCGCACGAAGGTTGCATACCGTCATGGAAAAACTGGTAGAGGACGCTTCATTTAACGCACCTGATATGAACGGTGCAGAAATAATCATAGATGCAAAATATGTGCAGGATAAGTTACAGGCTATAGCAAAAGACGAAGATTTGAGCAGGTATATTTTATAAAGGGCTTTTTAAACCACAGATTTCGCAGATTACACAGATAAATAATTTCATTTATTCTTCTATTTACATATTTTTAATCATTTGTGCAATTTGTGGTAAAAAGGTGTTTCCTGTTGAAACCAACAATTGCCTATGCCATCCATAAGTATCTCGGAATATCTGAAACCTTCATATATTCATACCTCACAAATTTAAAGAGATATAAGCTGATTGTTTTAACCACGCAGGTAACCCATTCAGAACAGTTCCCTTTTCGTCCCATATACGATAGTTCTATAATCAAACGTTATTCATGGTGGTGGTTCAGGGACAGGTTAGGCTATTATCTGTGTCTGGACAAAAAGGAATATTTTGAGCATATTCTATACTTCAAACATATATTGAAAAAAGAAAATGTATGTCTGATACATGCACACTTCGGACCAGAAGGCGTTGCAATGATCCCCATAAAACGATGGTTAAAGTTGCCGCTTATCACAACTTTTTATGGATATGATGTAACCCAATTGCCTCGTGAGGAAGTTTGGAATAACGCCTATCAAATGCTCTTTAAAGAGGGAGATTTGTTTCTTGTTGAAGGCAATAACATGAAGCAGTCGCTAATCAACAT
>JAHFOX010000013.1 GCA_023261445.1 Planctomycetota bacterium | reverse complement strand
TTGCAGCACTAAATCCTGGGATAGGTAAGATAGTTGCAGGCGCAACCTTTGGTATTGCGTTGTCATTAGTAATTATTGGTGGGGCCGAGTTGTTTACCGGATACAACCTGCTGATATTTAAGGGCGCCTTCAGGGGTACGGTAACGCTTGGCGATTCATTGCTGGGTTGGCTTTGGACGTATATCGGCAACCTTGGTGGATCAATGATTTTCGCTCTCATGGTTATTATGGCTGGTATTTTTGCCCCTGATCCATGGAAGTCATTTATACTGAAGGTGGCTACATATAAGTCGAATGGGCCATGGTGGGAATTATTTTTCAGGGGTATCTTCTGTAACTGGCTCGTCTGTTTAGCAATATGGTCTAGTTTTAGATGTACGAGTGATTCCGGCAAGTTGATTATGATCTGGTGGTGCCTGTTCGCCTTCATTACGACAGGCATGGAACATAGTGTGGCGAATATGACGATATTGACGATCGCGAATTTACTGCCACACGACCCAGCCGCGATTTCATGGGGTAAGATGTTTGGTCATAACCTCGTTCCTGTTACTTTGGGGAATATTGTGGGAGGCGGTTTCTTCGTTACGTTCCTCTACTGGTTCGCTACTGCTCTGGATGAAAGGGGAGCCCGGAGGATGGAGGCTGTAAAGGGCGGTTCTGGAGCAGGTGAGTTACCACGTGCAGGTGGAGCTTCTGAAGAGATCAAGGATGTTAAGGTGAAAATGAGGTCATAATAAAGTGTAAAACTACTAACAAAGAGGTTTTGTACTACAAACAAAAAGGGCCGGCAAAAGAAAGCTGGCCCTTTTTTATTTACTTTTGAATTTATATTGATATGAAGCACGATCTCTTATTTTACGGAGATGATTTGAAATCTTCCTCTTTGTCAGGCTTTGCACTTTGTGACGAATTCTTTTGTTTGAATCCTTCCGCATAACCCATAATCTTGTTTGAAACACCTTTTGGAATAATAGAAACGACAGTTTGCATGCCTTTAGCGAGACGAGTTGCAACTTTTGAGTTATTGACCTTGTCGCAAGTAGGTTTACTGCAGAATAGCAGGACGCCAAATATAATTACACCGCAAAAAATAAGCCCCTTGAGAATTCCCAATAATCCGCCAAATAATCTGAGTCCTATTCCAGTATTCCACTTTCCCAATATTCTTTTAATGATATCAGTGACTATAAACATGACAATAAAAGCAACTCCAAAGATGATAAAGTAGCTGAGTAGATTGGCAGTAGAAACAGTGAAAATACTTTTTAGAATGTTACTCAAAATGCTGTAGAGGAATAGCGCTGCAAAGAATGATATGAATAAGCAGCAAATTCTTAGAAATTGTAGTGCAGGACCGCTTGCCAGTCCAAATAGTGCTGCAAAAAATAACATTATAAATATTGTGTAATCAATCCAAATCATTTCTAATTATTTTCCTTTTCTTTTTTATGTTTTTCTTTGTGATTGTCTAAAAAGTCGTTTACCAGACCCCTGACAAGATTTTCTACATTATCTTTGGATATTTTTATCGAAATTTTCGGATCTTTGGTTGTGCCTCGTATTTCTACCGGCAGCGTATTTTGTTTTAAAACTAAACCTGCAATCTTTTCAATATCCTTATTCAGATATTCTTTATTAAATTTAACAACAGCATCGTAAGAAATATTACCTTCAAATTCAGTTGTGCCTGATGCGCTGAGTTCCATGGCAGAGCTTCGGATACTTATTTTTGGGGTATGTATCTTTCCTTCTTCGATTTGGATTACGGTTTCCATTAAATCAAAAGAGAATGATTTGGTTACACCTATAATTTCCAGTACGGAAGAAATTAGTTTGTTTCCACGAATATAACCGTCTTTTATCATAAGACGCATATTTGCATTTAGGTTTTTATTGAGGATTTCATTGTCAATCCCTTTGCCGCGTATATGACCTTCAATATCAAGGATGCCTCCAAATTCCCCTTCTTTTACGGTAAATATGGGGATTAGGTTAAGGGTTGGTACGTCCTGAGTAATATGAATACCTTTCGCACTGATTAAAATATCAAATATTGGTTTCTCCTGATTAAGGTCAACAGTTCCTTTAACAGTTGCTGGCCCTTCATTCACGGTCAATCGTAGGCAGGCAGAGATAATGCCGTTCTTGAATGAAAATTTATCCGTAGCAAGGTCTTTTATCAATAATCGGTTTTCATAGTTAATTTCCCGTATAGAAATATTTTTAATAACGACCTTTTTTAATAAAAGAGGAAATAATTTCACGGCACATTGAACATCATCAAATCGGATGGGGGATTCTGTGTTCTGTTCTTGCCTTTGAATGATTATATAAGGGATGTTCACATGGTTTGGCGAATGAAATGAAACTGTCCCAATCTGGCTGATAAATTTGATTTTTTCTTCTAGTGTCTGGGCAACTTTTTGTCTTATATAATCTTCAGAAATGAATATTGGTATAACAATGATAACAATTGCTACAATACAGATAACTATACCACATGAAATCACAAGCCATTTTAGCCATGTTCTTTTATTTGTTTGTGTTTGCATATTTGATTAGCAGCGGCATAAGCTGGATGCCGCGAATTTTGCCTATTCTTCCTGCCAAGCAGTCCCTTTCCGAGAAGGATTTTGTAGTATCTGGTTTAATGTTTCCACCGCTGATGAGCAGAGGTACTGGATCGTCAGAATGTGATTTTAATCTGCATGGTGTAGAATGATCTGCTGTTATTGCGACAATGGTTTTGTCAAGGTTTATGCTTTCTATTAATGGCGCAAGATAATATTTATCAATCAGTTCAATTACAGTTTTCTTCTTTATTGCGTCACCATCATGACCGGGCACATCGGGTCCCTTAATGTGAATATAAAGCCCATCAAAGTTTTTAATATGCCTAATGGTCATATTTGCACGTAAAGTGTAATCCTTTTCCAAATTTTTTGTAGGCGGTGGTATTGGGACTATCTTCATGCCAGTCAATAAAGCAATCCCCTCTTCGGTTGGCATTTCCACAAAGCACCCGAAATTTTTATTGAATCTGTTTTTTATCGTGGGAAGTTTGGGAAGGTGGTCACCTGCATCCCTTAAAAGTATAAGGTTTGCAGGAAGATTTCCATTTCTAATTCGATTTTTATTAACTCCAGACCGATCCAGCACCTCACAGCTTTTTAGGGTAAACTCGTTAACAAGCAATGCAGAGCGATATGCCGCATTAGAGTCTGGACAATCTTTTATTGGCATGCAATATTCCACAATGTTCTCAAAAGTTCCCGTTTTTTTTGCGACACCTAAAAGGCCATGTTTTATATATGCAGGGTCGGTGTTGGTAACATATCCAGAAAGTTTATCCTTAATGCCACGAATAACTAATACTCCTCTGTATTCTAAGGTGTTTTTAAACATGAATGCAGCAGGTATAGACTCCAACTTGACGCGTTTATTAATTTCTTTACAGAGATGGGACGCCTCTTTTGTAGATAGATTTCTTCCTACACGGCGATCTTTTATATTTCTTCCCGTGCCTCTTGTTGCAAAATTTGCACGAAAGGCAAGGTCTCCATCGTTTATTTTTATTCCAGCAGCAAGCGCTTCTAATGGTCCTCTGCCTGTATAATGTTTCATTGCGTCATATCCCAGTATGCTAATTACAGCAATGTCTGATTCAGGCGCTATGCCTTTCCCTACGCTATACATAAGCCCTGTCTGTCCTTCCTTAGCTAACATATCCATTGTAGGGGTAGCCGCCGCCTCGAGAGGCGTCCGATTGCCAAGTTCTTTACAACGATACCTTCCGTCGCCCAAGCCGTCCAATATTATATATAGGATTTTTTTCATAACCAATATTTCCTTTGTCTATGTGTTATTATCAAAAACTTACTTTATAAATAAATCAAACATTGTGTGTCTTATTCTTTCCTGTATTTATCAACTCCCTCTTTGTATAGATCGTTTCCGTATATATCATTAGCAACGACTATAGGAAAATTTTCGACTTCAAGCCGCATTATAGCTTCTGCACCCAGTTCTTCATAAGCAATAACTTCCGCCTTCTTTACTGACTTCGCTAACAGGGCAGCAGCGCCACCGGTAGCAACGAAGTAGACCGCCTTATGTTTTTTCATAGCCTCAACAACATTCTCGGAACGATTACCCTTACCAATTGTAGCTTTAAGTCCTTTTTCCAGTAATTTTGGTGTATACACATCCATGCGGCAGCTAGTTGTAGGACCGCAAGAACCAATAGGCTTGCCCGGACGTGCAGGACTAGGACCTACATAATAAATAATTTGACCTCGAATATCAAAGGGTAATTCCTTACCTTTATCTGTAAGTTCTACTAAGCGTTTATGTGCCGCATCCCTTGCGGTGTAAATAATTCCACTGATAACTGCTCTATCACCAATCTTGAGGTTTACAATGTCGCCATCCGATAAAGGTGTTTTTAAATGTATTACGTTTGGCATACGTATTAATTTGATGGCAATCGTTCACCGTAAAGGCGCAAAGAGCGCAAAGTTTTAAAGACCATTGACAATTCTCTTTAGCCCATCTTTTAGAAGTGGAACATTGAAATTAATCAATATCCCCAATTTTAAACCTGACAACTTTAAATATGTCAAAAGTTGTGCTTCATAGATTGGCTCGATTTGATCAACCGCCTTTAATTCCAGGATTGCCAACTCTCCAACAACCACATCCAGCCGATATCCACAGTCCAATTTTACACCTTTATAAGACACCGCAAGAGGTTTTTGGCGTTCAAAAGTAAGTCCACGAATAGCCAGTTCCCAACATAGGCATTCTTCGTAAGCTGATTCCAACAATATGGACCAAGATAGCTATGCACCTCGATTGCTGCTCAAAGAATTTCCTTTGAAAGCCTATCTTCCTCTTTTATCATTTCAATTTTTCCTTTGCGTTCTTTGCGTCTTTGCGGTGTGTAATTACTGGAAATTTCCTAATACAACTGTTTTAACCCGATGTGCATGACAATCTATGTTAACGGCGATAGGAAGGCTGGCGATATGACATGAATACCATTCCACATGCACGGCCAGCGCAGTAACCCAACCCCCAAGCCCCTGTGCGCCAATACCCAAATCGTTTATTCTTTCAAGCATTTCTTGTTCCAGGAATGCCGTATCAGGATCATTGTGTTTTGTCCCCAAAGGCCTCAAAAGCGCCTTCTTGGCGAGTAGAGCAGCATAATCAAAAGCACCACCAATCCCAACACCCACAATAATGGGTGGACAGGGGTTTGCCTTTGCTATCTTTACCGTTTCGATCACAAAATTCATTACGCCTTCTTTCCCATCGGCCGGTGTCAGCATAGCAATCCGGCTCATGTTTTCACATCCACCACCCGTAGCCATGAAGGTGATTTTTAAGCGATTACCAGGGAGAATCTCTGTATGAATAATAGCCGGTGTATTATCGCCCGTATTCACACGGTTTAGTGGGTTTGAGACTATGGATTTTCTGAGAAAACCTTCTTTATATCCCTGTCGAACACCTTCGTTAATGGCATCGCAAAGATGGCCGTCAGTAACTTCGACATGCTCCCCCATCTCAACAAAAACTACTGCAACTCCGGTGTCCTGGCAGAGAGGCATCTGGCATTCACGTGCAATCTTTGCGTTCTCGATTAGTTCTGCAAACACCTCCTTTGCAATGGGAGACACTTCTGCCTCGTACGAATCACGCAGGGCGTCAAGGACGTCTTCATTCAAATTAAAATTGGCGTCCATACAAAGATGAGATACCTTTTCGATTATTTCGGCGGCATTAATCCTGATACGTGTAGCCATAGCGTATTGCCTTTATGTTTTCATCGAGAAATTGAGGAGGAAATTCCGAATCAAAATTTACCGTTTCAATATTAATACCGATCATGCTTAACAACCTGCCCAAGGCAATCATATTGACAAAGATAGGACTATTAAATTGTTCTGTGGCAAGTTTCTCAAAAGGAACACGATCACTGACTGGGCAACGGATTTCACATTTCTTACATTCAGCATTACAGGCAGAGGACTCGATAAGAACGTGTTTGGCACGTACGGTTGGGTCTGGGGATTTTGAAAGCTGAAGTCCAATGTCGGCCTCTTCAAAGAAAGGAATCTCGATTAGTTCATCAGAATATACAATTTCTGCCCGAATATTGCCTCCACGAACGGTAGCGTCATAAACAAGGTTCAATGACACCTCTTTTCCTAATTTTGCAAGGATATCAGCGAGCGCATGTGCCATAAATTTGATACCCTGTCCTGCCTCACCGGCCAGTACTATTTTCTTTGCACGGTGTTCCTCTGGGATTGGGGTAATTTTCCGCACCATGAGGATAATACTAACGCCAAAGAATCTGCGGTCAATGAAAGCCGCCTCCCTAAACTCATGCTTTTGAAAGAGATGATATGCAACCTTCTCGGAAGGATAGGTAAAGAGCTTTGCCTCATGGCAGCCTTTTTCTATGAAAATATTTAACGTTTTTTCTAGGAGTCTGTCTCCGTATCCCTTTTTTCTGTGTCCGGGAGCTAAACCCATCCAGTGTATATTCCCCACACCATCGGAAATCCAGGCAAACATGAATCCGACAACCTTACTATCCTCTTTGGCAACAAGATAGACACAATCCTTATCATTTAACCGTTTCTTAACCTCTTCTACAGGATAAATATCTTTGAAATGTAATCGTTCAACCTCAAGACTCTTGGCATGTAACTCGTCTATTATAAGACGAAAAAGGCTTACAGTTGCTTCTACATCCGATTCCTCGAGGCTTTCAATGGTAAAAGTCATAAATCTCTTATTAGTTAAAATCGAGTAATTTCCGGCAGGAAATCACAGCGGTAATGTTATTTTTGGTCGTTCTAATTAGAAAAAGTAATAATTCTAAACTTAAATTATCTGAACGGTATTAAAAATGCAAGGTAAATTTACGGTAAAGGCAGTACAAGCCTTTAGTGTTTTTATCATTAATAAAAAATCTGCTTTTCTATCACATACATTTTCCGAGCTGCTAATGATGCGACATATATCCCAAATTATTATAAAAATACTTGACACGGATTATCAAATATGATACTAGAGCAACTAACATATTGTCACATCAGGAATTAACGACAAATATTTGCAGTAAAGTCTACACTCATTTACTTATATTGAAGTAGTAAACGTTTCGGAGATTTTACTTGTTTAAACCAGTAAAAAGCGAAGGTGTTTTGTCATTTCAATTTTCCATATATCCCTGCTGTCAGTTCAATCACTTCTTTTTATCGTTTTCGTTAATCCTTGTCGAAAACACAAGATACGTTTTCAACCTTAGCGAGAAGCAGTATGTGAGTTATAACCGCATTATATCTCCATGACTTATAAACAAACAATTAAGTAAATTTTCTTTTAAATAATTAATAAAACGATTATATTATTTCTGTCAACTGAAATGCAACTTTGTACTGTATTGAGGCACAATTAGTAAATTGATCCATACTTTCATGTCTGCAAAGGCTACGTAAGCTTTTTTATATGTTATTTTAAAAAAACATTAAATTTTCAGTAAAAAGTTAAGAAAAGATATGACGAGTAGGAGGGTCAATTGGCAAGAAATAAAAGAATAAACAGCAATAAAAAATAAACATTATTCAGCATGATACAAAAATACCATAAGCTTTATAATTTTCTAATCTTCAGTGTCTTCTGGCTGCTCCCCAGTTTTCTTCTCCAGATTGCATTCCAAATTCCCACAGTAATTGCTGATGAAAAGTCAGTTATCATCGTTCGAAGTCAGCAGATTTCAGCCTATAACGAAGTAATTAAGGGTTTTGAAGAAGGATGTGAAGGGAAAAATATTTCTATAAAGGCAATATATGATTTGAAAGGAGATATAGAGGCAGGCAAAAGAATCGTTCAAAATATCAAGATAGACAAACTCCACACTAATCTTATCCTTGCCGTAGGTATACTTGCCACCACGCTAGCAAAAGAACAATTCCCCAATGTGCCTGTTATTTTTTGCATGGTTATAAATCACGAACGATTCAATTTTCAGGGAGCTAATATTACAGGTATTTCCTGTGAGGCATCAATAGAAGATCAATTTAATATTCTGAAAGAACTAATAGGCGGGCACAAGAATGTGGGGGTTATTTATGACCCAAATAAAACCAGAAAAATTATCTCGGAAGCAGTTCTAGTGGCAGAAAAACTCGAATTTAATTTAATCAAAACAGAAGTTGCTTCGGAAAAAGAAGCCATATCCGCAATAAAAGATATTATCAACAAAATAGATGCCTTATGGATAGTTCCCGACGGTACGGTAGTTACAAAAGACTCGATAGACAACATCATTAAAATTACACAGAAGCATCACCTGCCGACATTTTGTACCTCAGTCGCAATTGTTAAGGCTGGTGCGTTGATTTCTATTTCGCCAGATTATACCTACACTGGAGTTCAGGCCGCCCAACTAGCTCAAACACTGTTAAGCAATCAAACAATTACTTCTTTGGGTGTTAAAATACCAGACAAATTAAAGCTGACCATAAACACTCAAACAGCAGAAATAATTGGAATAAATATATCGCCCATTAAATCGCATCCTAATGCGGTTTTATACCCTGAGTAGCATCTGTGCAAAGAGTATATTTTTGTATGTTTAAAGAGTGGAGGTGAAATTATGCAAATCTAACATTACAGGCAATATCTCGTAAGAAAGTTTTATGGTGAGTAAAAACGCTCAAATAATTGTCCTGAACCGTATCTGGTTATGTGTTCGTAGCTCTAATATATGCATCTGCGACCATTAGAATCAGGTTTATGTAAAGGAACTAATTTCAGTTCACTTTAATGAAAGGGAGGATAATATAATGAGATATTTGTTAGTAGCCTGTGTGTATTTGACGTGCATGTATTGTACGAAAGCATTTGCAGATGTTTCGTATGCTGACCTGTTTTTGGATAAAAGAGATTATAAACCCGTTGAAGATACTTGGTCAGATAAATCATTTGCGGCACATTTTAGCAGGGAAGAAAGAATCCCTGACAATCAACTTTATAAAGAATGGTGTATTAATACCTTCGATAATGGCGAACAAATCTATGAGGCGTACAAAGAAATAGCTTTTGACATTGCCTACCGCTCTGAAGCACCTAAAACAGATTGCTGGCAGACGCCTTTTGAAACAAGACGGAGTAAACAGGGAGATTGTGAAGATTCTGTTTTTCTATTTTTTTCAAAACTTTCCGATTTAGATATTGATGGTGATATTATATGGGGTTGGGTTATAGACAGGAGCAGTTCGATTACCTTTGCACATGTATGGTATCAATTATTTGATAAACGGGGCAGACCGTATATTGTTGAGGGATTTTCAAGGGACTGGAATGGTATTATTCCACTAGAAATGATTGCTGGAATGGAAGAACGCATACAGACCCTTATGTTGAGACATAGCCACGTAAGCCATGTGGCAGATGAAATGATTCCAATTTCGGATTATGGTCACGGACAAGAATCCATAGAACCTTCTGAAGACGCTCGATTTCTTTGGAATATTTATTTTCCTAATACAACAATTGTCAAGGAAATCTTTCTTAAACTGCATGAAATGTTTACAAGACACAGGGAGCAAATGCATAATTATTGTCTTGGCGGGACAAAAGAAGTCTCAAACAGGTAAAAACAATTATAAAACAGAAATCACAAATTGAAATCTGAAAGATACAACTGCTGGAGCATAAAAATTATAGAAGTGCATTACAAATAAATGTATTGCACTTTAGTGTTATTTTATTCTCCAAGTACGCCTTGACTATTAATCTTTTGGGCATAGATGTCCCAATAACTAATGTCTTTATGACGGCTATCCTGCCACACAATAATTACTCCTCCAGAGCCGTCATTAACCATTACCGGAAAACATTGCGTATCAGACGCTATGCTGACAGCAGTACCGTTGTTGTTCCATTTTATAAGGCATTTTGGGTCAATTCGTTGTGTATAAATATCAAACATTGAGGCACGGTTGTCGTTCCATGCCAACGTTGCACCACCTACGCCATCACCAACAATACACACACAATTCTGGATACCCCTTTCGGCGCAAACGGGTAAACCATCTATTATCCATGTTGCATTACCCGTAAGTTCAATGTGTTGCGTATAAATATTAAATTCACCAATACGCATATCCCACCAGGCAAGAATGGCGCCTCCTGCTCCATCGCTGGTAATTACAGGATAGTTTTGGTTGCCAGATGCGGTACATACTGGAATGCCATTTTCTAACCATTGAATGGCACCATTTCCATCTATCTGTTGTATGAAAATATCATTATTACCATTGCGGGTATCAACCCATGCAACAATCGCCCCTTCAGCTCCATTATTTATAATGACTGGAAAACTCTCATGTCCAATTGCAGTACATAGAGCTGCTCCGCCCTTTTCCCATAGTATTTTACCGCTTCCATCAATTCTTTGAGCATAGATATCAGCATAACTCCTCCTAAAATCTTGCCACACCGCGATAGCGCCTCCCGTGCTGTCATTTACTGCTATTGGCGCACCCTGTGCACCTGAAGACAGACAGACAGGCATCCCATTTTCTGTCCATAGTAATTCTCCTGTTTTGTTGATACGCTGTGCAAAAAGGTCTGCATAGTTAGTCCTAAGGTCCTGCCAGATAATAATAACTCCTCCGTCACCATCCGTTGTAATACAAGGACTGTTCTGGGAGTTAACTTCAGTGCAGATAGGTATGCCATTTTCTGTCCATAGAAGTTTTCCCTCTGCATTAATATGCTGGGCGTAAACATCGGAATTACTCTTTCCGCCTCGTATATCTTGCCATGTGATGATAGCGCCTCCTGCATCGTCACTAATGATTTTTGGCTTGGTTTGGTTTTCCGGTGCAGTACAAATAGGGACACCATCCTTTGTCCATAAAACATTTCCA
This sequence comes from Planctomycetota bacterium, assembly GCA_023261445.1. Classification (GTDB taxonomy): domain Bacteria; phylum Planctomycetota; class Brocadiia; order Brocadiales; family Brocadiaceae; genus 2-12-FULL-39-13. The sequence continues at coordinate 26,322 of JAHFOX010000013.1, read as the reverse complement.
TGCGCATCAATTCTCTGAGCATAAATATCGAAGTGCACATTTCGGGTGTCTTCCCATGTAATGATTGCACCGCCAGCGCCGTCGCTAACTATCTGTGGAAAACTTTGCTGGCCAGTTGCTGTACAGATAGCTGTGTTTTCGCGTGGATTTGAGTACCACGCCGCTATGACAAGACGATGCAAGTTTATTGTAACTAAAAACCACAGCGCAAAATAAAAAGGTAATCTTTGTATATTTTTCATAATTTATTTTTGTTTGTATTCGTGTAGATTTGCGTTGATTCGCGGCTAATTTATACGAGGCATTGAATGTTATTTCTTAATACCAGCATACAAAAGTGGATCCAATTCCATAGCCTTATTATACGTCCTCATAGATTCTTCGTATTTGCCTAAGTTATAAAGGGTATTCGCTTTATTATGCCAAGCCCTTGCACTCTTTGGATTTATTTCGATCGCCTTGTCAAATGCCTTAAGCGCATCATCATACATGCTTAATCTGTTCAGTGTAATACCCACGTTGTTCCACGCCCATCCCCTGTTTGGATCCACCTGCACTGCCTTGTTGAAAAGATGGAGTGCTTCTTCATATCTTTCAAACAGAATTAAAATATAACCCTTTCCATGCCATGCCATGTCATCCTGTGGATTGATATAAATTGCCTTTTCAAATACTTGTAAAGCCTCGTTATATCTGCTTAATGAGAGTAGGACTACACCCTTATTATACCATATTTTTGCAAGTTTAGGATCCTTCTCAAGTGCCATATCATATTGTTTTAATGCCTCTTCGTAATTGCCTTTTTTATATAAAGCTATTCCCTTGTTTACCCGTGTAGCATTACTGCTAGGATTGATACTCAGCGCCTTATCATAAGCCTGGATAGCCATATCATAGTTTCCCATGTAATATAATGAATTTCCTAAACCATCCCAAGCCTCAAAGTAATTTGGGTAAGACGCAATTGCCTTATTGTATGCCTTTACGGCGCGTTCATATTTGGCACGGTTGTATTTCGATTGACCATTTTTAATCCAATGCCTTGCACTGTATTTCTTCGATGATGTTTGATAAATATTGCTTTGCATGGTTGCAGGTAAGGCAATGTGGCTGGACAAGCAGATAGAAACCGCCAGAATGGGAAGCAACGCTTTAAAAGAGAGGTTATTTAATGAATCTGTAAAAACGAAAAGCATAATATTTATTTCGACACATGTAATTAAGCTAGATTACGAATAATTAACTATCGTTGGAATGAGAATAGTTGAAATATTTCAGAATATTATAAAAATAACTATACAAAATCAAATTAATTATCACGGAAAGATTCTAGTTCGGCGTGAACTAGCTCCCATTTATTATAAAGAGATGCCAATTCCTGTGTAACAACCTTATATTGTTTGTTAATTTCCAGGGACTTCTCTTTGTTGCTATATAATGTTGTATCCGAAAGAGTGTAGTCTAGTCCCTTCCTTTTGGTTTCCAATAGAGATATTCTTTCTTCAATATTCTGGATTTCTTTTGAGAGTTTACGTTTTCTGGCATTTTGCTCTTTTTTAAATAAATATTGCTGTTTTTGTGAACCACCCACTTCTTGTTCTGCAGAAGATGTATTCGTTTTGCTTTTTACAGTTTCAACATGTAAATTTGCTGCTTTTTTCTCGAGGAAATCCCCAAAGCTCTCCAAATGGGCGTGGATATTGCCATTCCTTAATTCATAAACTTTAGAAACCAACCCATCCATGAAATCCCTGTCGTGAGACACAATCAGTAGACTTCCATCATAATCCAACAAGGCATTTTTTAGAATCTTCTTGGTTGTAATATCAATATGATTGGTAGGCTCATCCATGATTAAAAAATTTGTTGGTTTTAGAAGCATTTTGGCAAGGGATAACCGAGACTTCTCACCGCCGCTAAGAACGCTCACTGTTTTAAATACATCGTCACCCGAAAAAAGGAAAGCACCTAATATATGCCTTATGCGGGGAATCATAGAAAACGGAGCTACAGATTCAATTTCCTGCAATAAAGTATTACCACTATTTAATTTTTCTGCATGCTCCTGCGCAAAGTAATCATACAAAACATTATGTCCCATCTTAATACTGCCTGAGTGCGGCTGTTCCAGACCTGCTATGATACGCAACAGCGTGGACTTCCCAGACCCATTTTGTCCTACAAGGGCTACCTTTTCACCACGTTCTATAGAAAGGCAAATATTTTGGAAAATCAAATGTCCATCATATTTATGTGAAACATCTGTTGCATTCAGAACTGTTACACCGCTTTGTTTTGATGCGCGAAATTTGAATTTTACAGCTTCTGTGGTATTTTCAGGCAATTCTTCCTTTTCCATCTTCTCGAGCATAAGGATGCGGCTCTGTACCTGTGATGCCTTTGTGTTCTTTGCCCTGAATCGTTCTATGAATCGTTCTACCTCTTTGATTTTTTTCTGCTGATTGATATAACGTGCCGTTTGGAGCTCTCTCCGTTTCTCTCTTTCCGTCTCATAAAAAGAATAATTTCCATAGTATTCATTGATTTTTCCTTTTTCTAATTCCCAAACCCTTGCAATATTTCGGTCAAGAAATGTCCTGTCGTGTGACACAATAATCAATCCGCCATTAAATTCTTTTAGATATTCTTCTAACCAGAGGATTGAATCAATATCAAGATGGTTTGTTGGTTCGTCTAAGAGGAGTAGATTAGGCTCTTGGAGTAAAAGCCTGGAAAGGGCAACTCGCATCTGCCACCCGCCACTAAAAGTGCCTATATTCTTTTCAAAGTCTGATTCTTTAAATCCCATACCCTTTAAGACCTTGCCCGTCTCTGCCTCAACTTTGACGCCGTTAATAACCTCAAATTGATGTTGTAGGTGTGCATAATTATCCAGAAGTAACAAGTGATCTTCGCCTTGGACGGAAGTGTCTTCTAATTGAGTATGAATCTTATCAATCTGGGTTTTGAGATGAAGAATGTTATCAAAAGCCGAACTTGCTTCTTCAAATACAGTCTTTTTCTTAAAGATAAATCCTTCCTGTGGGAGGTATCCAATGCTGGTGTCTTTAGCAAAAATAATATTGCCTGCACACGGGTCGGCTAGTTTACAAATTAGTTTGAAAAGCGTTGATTTGCCAGCACCGTTTGGTCCAATCAAACCTATGCGGTCGTTTCTTCTGATGTGTAATGAAACATCATCTAAGATGATTTTACTGCCAAAAGCAAGGCTGATATTATCCAGGCGAATCATTTTATCCCACCATACACTGCTTCGCGATACTCCTTCCAGAAACACTCTGTGGTATGGAATCCGGCATCTACAAGGATTTGAAGGTCATCCGTAATGAATAAGGGATGATCTCCATCCTTTTTCTCTTTTTCTGCTAGTTCTGATGAGATTTGGTCAATGGACTTCTCCTGCTGCTTTATCCTTTTTATCCTCTCTTGTATTCCTAAATGATGTAAATGTCTGTATCGAGCTTCAAGCGTGGTGTCTGCGGTCTTAAAAATATCACAATTCACAAACCAACCATTGGGTTTTAGTATTGAACGGATATATTCAAATAATGCCAGCTTTTCTTCCCTGTATAAATGATGAAGGGCAAAAGAAGATACTACCGCGTCAAGATTAGAAAGCGGGATTTTTTTACTCGATAATTCCTGAAATGTGGAGATTTGAAATGTAACTTGTTTGAGATTGTTTTGCAGCCTTATTTTAGCCTTCTCTATCATAAGTTCAGCGGCATCAATAGCCAAAATCGTTGCATTAGGAAACGTTTCTATAATCCTGCGAGACAGGTATCCGGTTCCTACTCCCAGGTCCATGAATTTTAAGTTTTCGGTATTTTTAAAAGGTAGTATTTCACATACAATTGATGCCATTTTTTCACGGTTAGGATGCCATACGTCCATATCGAAATCGTATGTAGCAACAATATCGTTATTATTAAAAGCAAAGACTGTTTCTCTCAAACTGTTTTTTCCCACTTAAGATACTCCTGATATCATTTATATTCTTTATTAATAGAAGCGACACTTGTTGGCAATTATCTATTTCCCGATCTGAGATAGATTGTCGGTCACTGACAGAAAACAGTTTCTACCACGTATCTTACTATGAGAGTGTTTACTCACAATTAATAATATACAATTCAAAGCAAATATGATAAAGTAAATTTTACAAACAACTCCCTGAAAAGATAGAGATAATTTTAAATTTTCTTGTCTGACCTATCCTTCTGTTGTGAAGGCTTAAGCCTTCATTGAGTTGCGTTTTTGTGATTAATAATCCAGGTTGTGCAAACTTGGAACTTTATAAAAAAAGATGAATATGCTGTTTGGGAAGCTAAAAAGATTCTGGGGAAAAAGTATTATCTACAGGGTTTTCATAAAAAAGTACAAGCGATACTTTATTATCGGTACCCTATCGCTAATTGCCGTTGATATTGTCAATATCTTTCCACCCCTTCTTATCAAAAGAGTAATTGATATCCTCGCAAAAGACGTCAGTCTTACAAATATTGCAGCCATTTCCGGATTATACATCTTGGTGAGTTTTTTTCAGGGTGCATGTAGATACCTCTGGCGGATGAACTTTATCGGGACTTCCTTTCGCTGTGATTATGACCTCCGCATGAGTTTCTTTGGGCATATCGAGACACTTTCCCAGAAATTCTTCCAGAAATATAAAACGGGCGATCTTATGTCAAGAACCACTAACGATATTGGCGCTGTCCGTATGGCTGTTGGACCAGGATTGTTGATTGGTTTGGATGCTATGTTTTATTTTTTTGTTATACCACCAATTATTATCTATTTGTCGCCAAAGCTTTCATTATATACCTTTCTGTTGATGCCGCTGATGCCCTTCATTGCTTATAAAGTCAAAGCTGTTATTGATAAAAGATTTCATGACGTTCAGGAACAATTTTCAAGGATTAGTGAAAAGGTACAAGAGAATGCATCAGGTATCCGTATTGTAAAGTCTTTTAACATGTCTCATCAGGAGGAAAGGATCCTTAGGAGTCAATGTAATGATTTTATGAAAAAAAATCTCAAACTAGCCATTCCACAAGCCCTCATTGGTCCAGCGTTTGAATATATTACTTATACGGGAATTGTTATATTGCTTTTTATGGGTGGAAAAATGGTTGTAGAGGGCGTTATCACACTAGGTACACTTGTCGCATTCCAGCGTTATATTTCAATGATGGTATGGCCTATGACTGCTGTTGGTTGGTGTCTATCTCTTTTACAGCGCGGAAGCGCCTCCATGAAACGTATTGATGAGGTAATGGATGAAAGATCTGCGATTGTCTTGAAAGACAACATATCTCAAAATTTTACTCCTCATGGTGATATTGAATTCAGAGATATTAACTTTCGATACGATAGTCAAAAGGAATGGCTTTTAAAGGGCATAAACTTGAAAATTACTGCAGGGCAGCGAGTTGCCATTGTAGGTCCAATAGGAAGTGGGAAATCAACATTAGTAAATATGATCCCTCGTATAAATCCTGTAAACGATCAAAATATATTTATAGACGGTGTTAATATTAATACGATAGATATTAAATTATTGCGCAAACATATTGGGTTTGTACCTCAAGATACATTTCTATTTTCCGAAAAGATTGCGGACAACTTATTATTTGGCATAGAAACACAAGATAACCGTAACAATGTTCAGGAGCTTGCTCGTATGGTTGGTGTTGATGCAGAGATTCAGGAATTGTCTGGTCGGTATGAGAGTTACCTGGGCGAACGGGGAGTCAACCTGTCAGGCGGGCAAAAGCAACGAATTACTATTGCAAGGGCGCTGGCAATTAACCCTACCGTTATCATTTTAGATGATTGTCTTTCCGCTGTAGATGCACGAGTCGAAGAAACTATCATTAAAAATATACTGAAAAAATTTCAGAATAAGACCCTTCTGGTTGTGACACACAGATTGCCAGCGGTTAGAGATTTTGACATGATCGTAGTTATGAAAGACGGCATGATAGTTGAAAGAGGAACTCACGAACAGCTTGTGAAGCTTAATGGATTATATACTTCTCTGTATACAAAAGAGGTGCTGGAGGAAAGACTAGGACAGGAAAGGGGACAGAAGTTGGAAGCCTGAAGTTTGATGTTCGAAAAGGATAAAATTCGTAGAAATTAGATTTAATTCTTTCTCTGAGTTCTCAGTAACCTTTGCGGTAAATTGACAATATTATGGAAAAAGAAGATTTTTTTAACGAAGACGTTTTAGCGGATAGGATACACAATAGAACAGTTATCAGAAGGCTGCTGTCGTATGTCCTGCGCTACAAGGCATCAGGACTGCTGTCCATCTTCATGGTGCTTATTACCACCGTTTTGTTTTTGCTGTGTCCGTATCTCTTTGGATATGCGATCGATCATGGCATCAGCAAAGGTGATAAACCATTAATATACAAGATAGCACTAGCGCTCCTGGGAATCCAATCATTACGGTTATTATTGGTGGTAGTGCAGAGTTATAATATCCAGGCCATCGGACAGAAGGTGATGCTGGACATGCGCATGGAACTCTTCAATCACATCCAATCGCTCCCATTGTCTTTTTTTGACAAGAATCCAGTTGGGAGAATTGTTACACGCCTGACCAATGATATTGCGGCCATTGGAGAACTCTTTTCAGCCGGTGTGATTGTGGTAATCGGCGACGTCTTCATCATCGTTGGGATATTTGTGGCCATGTTCATGTTAAACCTGAAACTCGCCCTCATCACCCTTTCAGTCGTTCCTATTATTGTGGTGATTGCCCTCTGGTTCGGTAACCGCATGAAGAACTCATTTCGGGAGATACGGCGAAAGCTGGCACGTATTAATGCCTATCTCAATGAAAACATCACGGGCATGAAGATCATTCAACTCTTTAATCGGGAGAAAAAGAATTATGATCAATTTGATGAGATTAATGACGATTATTTGAAAGAGCAGGTCAAATACATCCGTTATTTTGCCGTCTTTCAGCCAGCGATTAACATGGTAAGCGCGCTGGCAATTGGTTTGGTGCTCTGGTTTGGCGCTGTAAGATACATGCATGGCTTCCTTACACTCGGTGTTCTGGTGGCATTCCTTGCATATATTCATGATTTGTTTGACCCAATTCGCGACATTGTTGAAAAATACAATATATTTCAGGGTGCAATGGCGTCTTCAGAACGCATCTTCGGTCTCATGAAAGAATCGCCTGAGGTTGATTACATTATTCCTAATCCTGACAAAGAGGTTCCGAAGACAAACTTTAAAGGAACAATTAAATTTGAAAATGTCTGGTTTGCTTACAACGGTGGTGATTACGTATTGAAAGATATTTCATTTGATATAGAAGCTGGACAATCGGTTGCATTGGTTGGTGTAACAGGCAGCGGAAAGACATCAATTGCAAGTATACTAACAAGACTTTATGAGATTCAAAAAGGGACAATATGGCTTGATGATGTTGATATACGGAAAATAGAAAAGATAGGATTACGATATGTCGTTGGACTGGTAAGTCAGGAGGTCTTCCTGTTTGCAGGCACGTTACGGGATAATATTACCCTTTTTAATCCTATATCAGATTCAAAAATATTGGGAATTATTGATGAATTAGGATTATTGCCGTTTATTGACCACATACCAGGCGGGCTTGACATGGAAATTGTCGAGCGGGGCGCGAACCTTTCCGCAGGTGAACGGCAATTCATCTCGCTCTCCAGAATTATTCTCTACGACCCGCGGGTGATAATCCTTGATGAAGCTACTTCCAGCATAGACCCTATCTCTGAGATATTGATTCAGAACGCTATTCAAAAAGTGTCACTGGGTAGGACATCCATCTTCATTGCCCATCGTTTATCCACTATTCTGCACTGTGATAAACTTATAGTATTAAACAAGGGTGTAAAAATTGAAGAAGGGAGCCACGAAGAATTATTGCGGCTAGGCGGTCTTTACAGCAAGTTGTACAAGGTATACATGAAGGAAGAGTTGATAGGGCATGCATAGTTGCTAAAAATTGTGTGGATTTTCAAGCTTGTAAGGATGAGGAACGAAATCCACACTTGTTTTTAGACAGGATTAACAGGATTTATAAATCCGTGTTTACACGACGATAGATTTTTATATTTGCGTTGTTTCATCTTGTAAATCCTGTCAGATAGATGTTTTTAGTTTGCTGTTATGTCTTCCCCCGGGTGGGAGATAAATAGTGACATATTCCAATTTCTTCAATTCATTTTCATTGGTAGCGAGAATTTCATGGAGAAAATGGCATGGAAACTTGATAGAATTCTCCAATTATAGCTATGAGGAAGGTTAAAGAATAAATGCGGCAGAAAATGGGATGCGTCCCCAATTATCACCATTAATTATTTGACCCTATGGCCCCTATAATTATATGAATTTATGCATGTTTGATTTCCCTATTAACTCTTGCATTTTGCTGCCATCGAAAACAGGATTTTATTATAAATTTTCAGGACGTAATGTATTTATTCGTTGTATACCATTAACAGGAAAAAATACTTTTTCATACTCAAATAAAGATGACTTATCAAATAATGAAGTAAAAGTCAATATAAGTGCAATTAGTAATAAGAATAAAAATGCACCGGTTAAGTCATTTTTTTTATCAAACCAAGACGGTATTTACAATGGTGGCTTCATTGAACCTAAAAAATTTACACGGATGCAAATATATTTTGAAATCGATAGCATACAATTAATAAAAGAGGAAAATGAACTAAAGAATATCAAATTATGGATTGCTTCCTTATTACATGACTTTATTGATTTATATCGACTCCATACAAATGAAACGGATGTTGTCAGGCCAAAACTTAACGATTCATCGGTGATAGAAATATTGTGTGCAGACAAATATAAATTCGAACCAGATATTATAGAAGGTAATTTCAAAATGGTTCATCGAATATTTAACTGGGATAATAATACCAAAGCGGGACATATAAAAAAGCCGGTAACTTCAGAAATTATACATGTTTTTGCTTCAGATCTTAAGACAGGCTTGAGACCTAAAATATACCAGAAACTCCTTCTTGACGCTAGAGAGCAATCTCTGCATAGAGAAGATCACGCTTTATCAATTGTTATTACTGAGATAGCTTTTGAGACTTCTTTAAAAGAATTCTTGTATGATTTTTGTAGCATAACTGGTAAACAAGAACTGGTTGTAGGAAAAGGGAAGAATCGAAAAACACAAAAATATACAGAGGCTATAGAAGACTCAAATGTATCGGATGCATTAGATATTGTTTACAATATATTCGGAGAAAATTTTAAAGGAACAAAAGAATATAACGATTGGCATTCACATACATATTACAAGCGGAATGAAATTGTTCATAAAGGCAAACTTAAAGCAGATGGAAATGATGCAAAGAAAGCTTTTATAGCGACAACTATCTTTATTGATTTTATTCGATCTAAATTTGTAAATTTATTGCCTAATAAAGAAAATAACAAGTAATTCTAAATGTCAATATGTTGCAATTTAATTTTAGCAGGTATGTAGGTTTGGATAAATAGTAGATAAATTGGGACGCATCCCAATTTCTTCAACTCATTTTCTTTGGTAGTGAGTAAGGCTACGAGGAAGGTTAAAGAAAAAATGCAGCAGAAAATGGCATGTGTCCCCAATTATCCATTGTCCCCTACTTGTCAATTCCGAGAATTAAGACAGGGATATCTATATCTGCGACACCGCGTTGTTCTAAGTCCCAAATAAATTGCTCAAAATAAGAGACCCCTGTTGACATCTGTTCGACAAATTTTTTTACAGGTACAATCTCGATACCAGTATCAATATGTCCAAGCTTGTTAAAGATGGTCATCTTTGCGCAAACGTTGTAAACCATAAAAGAATACTTGCCAAACTGAACTTCAACACCTAGTTTTTCTTTGATAAAGTCCATTTCACGAAAAGCACCTTTATTAAGTTTGTCTGGTGCATAGTCTGGCGTGTAATATTGAGTTGGATACTGACAGGGTACACGTTGATTGTGCCAACCGAGTTTAGTAAAATGCTTTTTAAAGGTAGGATTCAAACGTTTGGGATTATACAACATTTTTCCTCGCATGGTTTTTTCACGACTTTTCTTTGTCTTACACTTTTCTGAATCAACTTGATTGATTATACTCTGAACCTCTTCTAATAATTTTGGATATTTTTGTTCTACGACTTCTTTTCCACCTTTAAAAGAGTATATTCCTACGATTTTCATTAATATTCTCTATTACCGTTTTGTTTCCATTCGGAAGGAATTTGTGATACTTTCTCGTGGCCGGTCGGCATGTAAACTGGTTTTCCCATGGGTCTGATTTTTAATCTACCATTATAAAAATCTTCTATTCTTTGTTTAGCAATGGATATATATTCTGCTTCTTTATCAACACCCGACGCTTTTCTGTTGTTTTTGAGTGCTGCTATAATAGCAGAACCCGCTCCGCAATAAGGATCAAGAACCCAGTCATCTTCGTTGGTTAATGCAAGCACACAACGTTCAATTAGTTCAATTGGATACTGGCATGGATGGCTAGTCTTTTCAGGATGATTTGCTTTGACGTTTGGAATATCCCAAAGTTCTTCATCCCATTCTTTGGCGACAAATTCCCATATATCTGATGGATTCTTGCCAAGTGGATTACCAGAAGGTAATCCACGCTTGGGTCCCTTAAAGTGGCGCTTTCCAGGATACTTTGCTGGAACTCGAACGGAATCAAGATTGAAAGTATAAGTATCAGATTTTGTAAACCAGAGGATAGTTTCGTATCGTCCAGAAAAACGTTTACTAGCATGTAAACCGTGATTAAAACGCCAGATGATTCGGTTACGAAGTTTTAGCCCATATTTTTTAAAATAGTTGTAATAGAGAATGTCCAAAGGAAATACTTCTGAATTCTCAACAAAGTTGCCAACCTGCCAGCAAATGCTACCGTCGGATTTCAATACTCGGACAAGTTGGTTAATTACTCGGTCCTGAAAATCTAAATAAGACTGAATTTGTGTTTTACTTTCGTATTGCTTACCAAGATTATATGGCGGTGAAGTGATTATAAGTTTAGCCGTTTCGTCTGGAATTGTTTTAAGAAATTCAAGTGTATCCCCACAGTGTAAAACAATATGATGGTTAATATCAAAATTTTTAACGATTACTGGACTTTTAAATAGAGGTAAAGTTTTTGAAGTATTAATCATGACAATATTTTACATCAGACCTTCTCGAATACCAATCTTTATTACAAAAACTTCAAGATACCTGAAATAAGAATTTTCAGATATAACCTTTTTCTTTTATATAAACCTTTATCTTTTCAGATAATTCATCTGCATCTCTTTTAAACTCAACAAAACTTCTTTGTTAAAAGTAACGCCCGGATATGGTAAAAAATAGAATAATATAGTCTGGATACAACGCCTGTGACAAAGTCATTATTAAAAAGCAACTCCACCGCCAATAAGGTTTTTGTAACCATTTCAAGTTCGGCTTTAATACTCTCCCGTTTGTTTTCCTCCATCATAAGGGTATTCCTTCCCTTTCGATATCTAGCGATATTCAATCAGTATGCTTTGACAATTTAACAGCCAATTCCTGAGATTTATTCTATCAATCTTTATTTTTTTAACAAGACTTTTCTTGACTCAAAACTGATTCCATAGTAACATTATAAAAAATTATAAATTCTGTTCTTCTATAAAAACACTTCACTATTGAAACGCAGAGTTGTATATTCTTACCAAAGAATTTCATGGTCGCTAATTGATAAAGTTTGGTTAGCGATCTTCCAGCAGAGAATTCCATTAGTTGTACGATTACTGATGAGGCGGATATAAATGTCCCAAAAAGTCTGTATGTTCGTTTACAACAACTTCCTTCACGATACGCGTGTGCTGAAGGAAGCGAGGTCATTGATTGTCAATGGATACGATGTTACTGTTCTGGCTGTGCTCGATAAAAAATCAAAGCCTTTCGGAGAACGGGAAGAACAACAGGGTATTAAAGTCATAAGAGTGAAGATTCCCATTCACTATCGCATTTTTTGCCTGGTAAGTGAATATTTTTTAAGGTTTAAAAATAATCCACCAAAATCTGTATTAAGAGACACTGCCAAATCGTACCTTCCCAACACTGTTGTAAAAGATGAGGAAGCTAAGGTTGCCATACGGAATGAAGATAGAAAACTAAGTGCCAATCGAAATGTTATACGGGTTTTTCAACAAAGATTTTTAGGAATACTCACATTATTTCACAAGCTCTTTTCTTTCGTTGATTATTATGTGAGGAGCTACCGTGTAGTAATAAATCAGCCGGCGGATATATATCACGCTAATGATCTGAATACATTGCCTATAGCTTGGTGGGTTGCCAGAAAACATGGCGCAAAATTGGTCTATGACTCTCACGAACTTTATTTAGAAAAGAATATGATAAGACCTCCCCATCGTATAATTAAATTCTTATTGGGTCAAATGGAGGCATTTCTTATCCGAAGGGCAAGCGCTGTGATAACTGTAAACGAATCAATTGCGGACGAACTTTCACAGCGATATCATGTAAAAACTCCCACCGTTGTTATGAATGCGCCCTCTCGTACAAATGGAATCGTCAGGAGCGATGTAAACCTCCTTAGAGAAGCTTTAAATATTGGGCAAGACTATCATCTCCTTCTCTATTCAGGATTCATAACATTCAACAGGGGTATTGAGAAGATGATACAAAGTCTGAGGTATCTGCCAGATTGTTACCTTGTATTTATGGGATACGGAACGGAAAAGTACAAAAAACAGCTTCTGAAAATAATACTGCAAAGCGGGCTGGAGTCTCGCGTGGCTTTTTATGGGCCTGTGCCGTCTGATGAGGTGGTAATGTATGCCGCAGGGGCGGATTTAGGCGTTGCTCCAATAGAAAATTCATGTTTGAGCTATTACTATTGTTCTCCAAACAAGGTATTCGAGTACATTAATGCCGGGCTTGCGGTTGTAGCAAGCGACTTTCCAGAACTTAGAAAAGTAATTTATAAGCACGATATAGGGTGTACATTTGACCCCAATGATCCACGTGACATCGCGCGAGCTGTAACGTATGTATTTGAAGATGTTGAACGCTGGCGCAGGATGAAACAAAATACCATTGCCGCATCAAAGTGTTATAACTGGGAGAACGAATCAGAAAAACTTCTCAACCTTTACAGGGCACTCAGTTAATTTTATGTCTATTAGTCCTGATTATTTCAAATATCTCAATCATTTTGGTAAAACCGTAACAGTTCGTGAATTCTTTGAGAATGCACATGCACCCAATATGGTTGCCCTGCGTCATGATGTTGACCACAATCTTGATTTAGCCTTAGAAATGAGTTATTGGGAAAAAGAACGGGGCATACGTTCAACCTATTTTCTTTTGCATAGCACTGTCTACTGGAATGATTCAAGATTCATAGAAAAATGCCTTCAGATACAGGATTTTGGCCATGAAGTTGGGCTTCATCTGAATATCCTTGCTGAATGGATGAGAGGTAAGACAGATAACCTTTCACTTTGTCTGGAAAAGATAATTACTTCCCTTCGCGAAGCAGGTGTGAGGTTGGTTGGTATTTCTACACATGGAGACCGACTCTGCTATGAAAGGCAGTTTGTTAATTACTGGTGTTTTTCAGAACTGAGACCACCCGACCCTGTTAGTACAGAGGCAGGAATCAGTGCCGAAGGAATAGTAGTAAAAGATGAAAAATTCCAGATAAAGTACCCTTCGTCCCACCGTCTTAACCGTACAGATGGGCATTATTTTGATCTGTGGTCTATTTCAATGAAAATGCTTGGAATTGATTATGAAGCCAGCCATGTGCCTTACGATTCGTATTATACCGATACTGGAGGAGGATGGTATAGGTCAATAAATCCTTTAAAACATGCCCTCTCTTCCGGAAGACATCAAATCCTTATGCACCCGATTAACTGGCGGGGTCGTCAGAAAATTTACCTTTTCCTATCCACTGCTAGATCGGGGTCAAAGTGGCTTACTAACTTTCTGAAGCAGGCAACTCCTCTAAAGGCACAGCATGAATTTACGCTTAATCATCGTTTTAGAGACGGAAGGCTTTTAGCTGAAAATCTAATAAAGTGGCCGTGGTTTATTTATATTTTTAACCGTTTGTTAAAACGCTTATTTAAGATCAAAAAAATTGCCTTTAAGAAGCGGACTGCAGCGGGATTTAGGGAGTTGGTTGACAAAACAGACGAGGTAAAAAAACTCATGATCGAAGCAAGGGCATGGATTGATGAATTTCCTGAGGATTATGCTGAGGCAAACGTATATCTTGAGCGTTTTCTTACGATCGTGGAAGAGGTCTTTCCTGATGCAATACTGGTGCATCTCCATAGAAATCCAAGAAACGTAATTCGTTCTATTCTCAACCGCAAGTGGTATAACACTCATAAAGACAATAAGCATCCTATTATGAAAGATAAAGATTGGGATGGACTCACGCAATTCGAAAAGGCATGCTGGTATGTTCAGCAAACTAATGAATCGCTTATTCGTTCATGTCAACATAGGCTTATATACGAAAAAATGGTTAGCGATTTTTGTTATTTAACCGAGCAACTAAAGTCTTTGGATATTCCCGTCTTTCCACGCCTGGCAGAAATAGAGTTCAATAAAAAGATTAACGTTAATTACAGCTACGAATTTCTTGATTATGCCGAATGGTCGGCAGAAAACAAGGCAGCATTTCATTCTATATGCGATTTTGTAAATGAGGTATTGGGATATGAAACTAAGCACGGAACGCCTAATAAATCTCTACTTCTTGAACGTAAAACCACAAGAGATAATAAAAACCCGCTTGGTGAAAATTTATCAGAGGTCATCTTTGAAATTGATTTTCGCAAAACCACCTACGATTCATATTCTTTTAAAAGATGTGAGGTTAAAAAAAATAATGATGGACTGGAAATTATTCCTATGGTAGGTAGAGGCGCTTACTTTTTAATCGGCGGAGGCAAGTGGTATTATGTCGGGACAGAAGAAGGCTGGGCATCAAAAATAGGACATTACTATCAAGGAATTGCAGATTTAGAAATTCACCAGAATTTGTCAGTTATCCTGATTTGCTTAATGTACAATGAGAATGGAAATTTGATTGCTAAACGTACTGTA
This sequence comes from Planctomycetota bacterium, assembly GCA_023261445.1. Classification (GTDB taxonomy): domain Bacteria; phylum Planctomycetota; class Brocadiia; order Brocadiales; family Brocadiaceae; genus 2-12-FULL-39-13. The sequence goes on along the minus strand of JAHFOX010000013.1, from coordinate 11,128 downwards.
GGACAGATTAAACAAGTTTCAACACCTTATAAATTTTCCTTTAAAGTTAGAGGAGATGCCAAGAGATTCAACATAGCTGTCTATATACCTGCATCCGATTTGCGAGGTAAAATTAAGATTAAATCAATCCGATTCGAATAATAATCTTATATAGATTTCACAAGGCAGCCTTTTGCCTTTTATGTTCTATACAAAATCTTCAAATAAAAAGCCCCAATATCCTTTACAGATATTGGGGCTTTTATGTCGCAATTATAATTAAGTGACAACTCCATATTTTTACACGTCAGCCGACTACAATCGTTTATGCTATATGTAATATAAGAGTGTGCTTTTAAATATTTATAATTTGCGGACTTTTGTGGCTTTATAACCCTTTTGGTCCTTTATGACCTCAAACTCGACCTTATCTCCTTCCGCAAGGGTTCTAAACCCCTCACTTTCAATCGAGGTTTGATGCACAAAAACATCTTCTCCATTATCCTGGGAAATAAAACCAAATCCTTTCTTGTCGTTAAACCACTTCACAGTCCCTGTTGCCATTCTAAAATCACCCCCTCTCACTTTTAAGAAATAAAAAACCAACAAAAAAAGGCTACGAGGTTGTAAACCTTGCAGCCTTGATATTACATTATTAAATAATATGACTTTACAATACAACCAAACGACATAGCAGAATATTATCAAACATTAGTTATTAAAGCAAGTAAAATAATAAATAAAACCTTGTTTTTTTAGCAAAATTTTTTAAGCGGTTTGTTTTTTTTAATCATTTTGTTGGTCTTATAACATATTAAAATCTATGTAAACCTGCGTAATCTGTGTCCTGCCTTTTGGTTGTGGCTCTGCCATGCTGTGTTCTCTGTGGCTAGTTCAAAATTTTTAACAATAATGTAGTTTTAAACTTAACACAAAATTAATAATTTCTTCATATTGTTTTAACATTTAAAGTTTATTATTTTACCATGATTTATATTGATTGTTTTCTTAAAAGGAGGGTTTAGAATGTTTGTTAAATGGCGTAAATATATTTTATTATTTGTAATGACATTTTGCAGCGTATATGCAGACAGTATGTTGTTGCAGGATGCCATTGCCCAGCAGACAGAACAGCAAGGCGTGACACCCAGAAGCGATGTGGAAGATTTAAAATGGCAGTTGCAACTGATGGAGGATGCGATAGCAAAACAGCAAGAACAGATGCAGGCGATAAGAGACCGTCTGGATGCAGTTAGCGCCCCGGCGCAGCCGGTTGCGGAGGATTATCATTCTGCAGTTGCTAAAGAAGAGATTAAACATGCAATTGAGGACTATCTCTCGACAGACGAGGCGCGGGGAAAGATGGGATTGGGTTTACCTGTAGTTACAGGCATCTATACCCCAGATGACGAAAAGTATGCACTGGGTTTTAAATCGAAAGATGACAAATATTCTTTAAATCTGGGGGCAAGGATGCAGTTCAGATATACGTTCAAGGATAACGATCCGGACTATGACGGCGAACATCACGAATCTGTTGTGGATACCAATAATCTTGACGTACGTCGTGCAAGGGTTTACTTTGGAGGTAATATTTACAGCGAACTTGTGCATTACTACGTAGAACTGGATGGAGATAGTTTTAATGTAGGCGTGAGAGATTTTTATATATACGTTACACCTCTTGAAGAATTAAATGCCAAGATAGGCTACTTCAAGGTACCATTTAACAGGCAAAGAATGGCGTCATCTGCCAAGCTTCTATTGCAGGATAGATCCATTGCAAGCGAGGCATTTGATCAGGATCGTGATTATGGAATTGATATCTATGGGAAACCTTTTGAAGGACATATTGAATATCACGCATCTGTTTTTCAGGGGGCTGGTGAAAAAGCGAATGAAAACACTGACAATGAACTTATGTATATACTCAGCCTAAGGTATAACCCATTTGGAAAGTACGACTACTACGACGAAACCGACGTAAAATATACCGATACATTAAAAGCTACGGTCGGAGCTTCCGCAGTGTTTAATGCAAAAGACAGGGATGAAAAACTTAAGAATACGGATTCCATAGCGGGCGTCTTTGACTTTGGCGTAAAATACAAAGGCATTTCATGGAACAGTGAGTATTTCGTAAGAACTGAAGATCCCGAATCAGATGGTGATACTATAAACTCGGACGGATTTTATACACAACTCGGCTACTTTGTGCTGCCCAAAAAACTTGAGGTGGCTACTCGTTATTCCCAGCTTGATCCTAACAATGATATATCAAACGATTTTCAGGAAGAATATACAATTGGTGTAAATTATTACTTCCGTGCTCATCGCTCAAAGATACAATCCGATATCGGTCATTATGTGAACAACGATGGAGTTGACGGTAAAGACGACAATAGGATCAGGTTACAATATCAAATCATATTTTAACAATTTGAAATTTTTTTGAGGGGAAAGAAAATGAAGAAATATTTAGCGTCATTACTCATATTTGCATGGCTGTCAGGGATGTTTTGTTATAATTTTGTACAAGCCGCAGAAAATATTACCGTCAAAGGTTCGGACACGATGGTTATACTGGGACAGCGGTTGGCAGAGGAGTATATGAATAAGAACAAGGACGTTACTATACAGGTAACGGGAGGGGGTTCGGGCACAGGTATCGCCGCGCTCTTGAATAAAACTACAAACCTCGCCAACTCCAGCAGGCCCATAAAGGACATGGAGGCAAAAAAAGCAAAGGAATTGGGGGTGGAGATAACTGAAGTTAAAATCGCTCTGGATGGCTTAGCCGTTGTTGTTAATAGTGAAAATCCTGTTAACGAATTAACCATGAAGCAGATTCTGGGTATTTACACGGGGCATTATAAAAATTGGAAAGAGGTAGGAGGTCCCGACCAGAAGATTATGCGTTATTCCAGGGAGTCAAATAGCGGAACCTATGTATTTTTCAAGGAACACGTGCTTTTAGACAGGGATTATGCCCCCGATTGTCAGACCATGTCCGGTACCAGTGCAGTAGCTGAGGCTGTGTCCAAAGATAAGTGGGGTATCGGTTTTGGAGGTGTAGCCTATTTTGTAAAAACATCAGAATTGAAAATATTAAAGATTAAGAAGCTGGATAGCACAGCACCTGTATCACCTATTAAGGAAGATAGGTCGGTGAATTATGAGCAAATCTGGAACGAAGAGTACCCCATTGCCCGTTATCTATATATCTATGTTGCTGGCAAACCTACATCAACCATCAAGAAGTATATGGATTGGATACTCGGCACTGAAGGACAAAATATAGTAGCTCGTATTGGCTATGTACCGTTGCCAAAAAAATAAAATATTATGGAAACATGCAACATAAGGCTTGTTTATATTCCAACATTTGGGGACTATTCAAAAAGGACTATGCCATCTGCAATATGAAAAGGAGGCACTATTCTTCATGAGGGAGGACAATGCGTCGCATATTTTTGGTTGCGCTGCGGTAGTGCTTTGCCTTTAGCCTGCGCCTTTTCGATGAAATTGTCGGCTTTGTTTTACTGCGCGGTTTGGGCTTTTCGGCCGCTTTGCGGATTAACTCGATTAGACGATGTAATGCATCCTGACGATTTTGTTCCTGTGTTCTGAGCCGGCGGGCATGAATAATCAATACGCCGTCTTTGGTAATTCGACTACCTGCCAGATGAATCAAGCGTTTACGAACGTCGTCGGGCAGAGAGGCGGACTTGCTCACACCGAAGTAAAGTTGTACTGCTGTAGCAACCTTGTTGACGTTTTGTCCGCCGGGTCCTGGTGAGCGGATGAATTCATATTGGATCTCACCTTCGTTAAGTGCGATGTTATGTTTAATGTGAATCATATCTATACTCTTTTTCAAAGCAGCAGACCTTTGAAGCAACAGCCTAACAGGGCGGTTGTCTGTGGTTTGTAAAGTACTATTTTACTTTCTAAGGTGAATAGGGGCAAGAAATATCTTGTTATGCAGAGTACAAAACAGTTTTAGGTAAGCTTATAAAAGCAAGACAAAGGTTGAGTGCAAAATAGTGAATGATGTGAATAACCTATTAATTCTTAATGTACAGGAAATGGAATATAAGAAGTCTGTGAGACCCCCCAGTCTCTCTTTCTTAATGGGGAATAAAAGAAAGTATTGGCACCTAACTTAACATTTATGAATTTCAAAGATGGTAGTACATCCGTCTAATTTGCATAAAGGGGAAATACAGCAGGATGTATCTGCGGCTCTTGACTCATCCTGCTGTATTAACCAGCTATGTCTGCGCCAGAAGTCCATCAATAATTGAGATCACCCTTGCAAATCTCTCTTTTTGAACGCCCGTACCTATTGCCTTTGCTTCATCCACCCTTCCTGCAAGAAGTGCGGGAATAACATTATTATCTCTTCCATCTCTGAAGATTACCCACGCCGCTTGCAATTCATTAAGTTTACTCTCGCACGCCGCGCCTTTCTCTTTTCCTATCATACTAGGAATGTTTATGTTTATCTCTGCTGTCGCCTTCTTTATCTTTGCATGGCAATCCGCTTGTTTTGCCTTATCCTTTTCATCAAGCATAGAAAGAAGAGCAGACCTTCCTTCTGTAAGTCTTATTTTAAGACCTTCTAAATCGCCTTTATTCATGGGTATTCCCTCCATAAAAGGTAATAAAATGGTGTATATATATTCACGCACCCCAACCAACACTGGTTAAAAGGGGTGCTACTATATACTTAAGCAAAACCTATTCCCTTTTGTGAATGGGATACAAATATAAAACAAATTTTACTTTACCTATTTGTTTTCATTAGATTATAAAGCTATAAACATAAATTTTTATTACTACTTTGTTAATCTAAAGCTTCTGTCAAGTGTTCCTTGCTGAAACAAACAATGCAATATGTAATTGCGATTGTGTGTAAATCATTCACTGAGTTGAAAATTAGTATTATTGTATTGTTTAGTAAATATAAAAAATAGTTGATGGAAATTTTTGTCACTCCTTTTAATCTTGAAATTAACAATACGCTTTGATAGTATGATTTTCACAAATTTATTATGCCTGAAATAACAATTATTCAAAAGGGGGATTGGTATCCAGAAAAATTTTTTGGATGCTGTTAATTTTAATACGTGGTTTGTACTTTTTATTATGGGATTGGCGATTGGTAGTTTCTTGAATGTTTGTATCTATCGAATCCCAAAGAAAAAATTTCTGGCAGCACATCGTTCGTTTTGTCCAGACTGCAATACGTCTATAAAGTGGTACGATAATATTCCCTTGCTAAGCTATATATTGTTGCGTGGACGTTGCAGGGCTTGCAAGGCTAAAATTTCTGTATGTTATCCACTTGTAGAGTTATTAACTGGATATGTGTTTGTACACCTGTACTATGTTTTTATACAGTGTCGGCATGAATCGCCGTGTGTTTTTATTTGCTATGCTGTTCTCTGTTGTGCCCTGATAATAGTGACCTTTGTAGACCTCAAACTACTTATTATTCCCAATGAGGTCACGTTTGTGGGCATTCCGCTCGCTCTTGTTTTGAGTGTGATATGTCCGTCTTTGCATGACGCACATCATACATTAAGAAATTTTTCGCTGGTAGGAATCTACCGATTAGACGCACTGATTGCATCCATCTTAGGGATATTCGTTGGCGGATTCCTGATATTTATTTGCGGCATTTTGGGAAAATTGGCGTTTAGGAAAGATGCTATGGGTTTTGGAGATGTTAAGCTCATGGCAATGATTGGTGGAATCGTAGGTTGGAAACTGGTTTTGGCAATCTTTTTTGTGGCGCCGTTCTTTGGGCTCTTAATGGCGGTGCCTGTGTTAATACTTAAAAAGAGCCGAATGATTCCTTACGGACCATTTTTATCTTTTGCCACTTTGGTGTGCATTATCTTGCAAGATTATTTTATAGGGATAGTTAACTTATATATTCAATTCTTTATTGTAATATTTACTGGGTTCAACTAAAAAAGAATATAAAAACACAATTTATTTGTCAAAAATCTCTTTACCTGGAAAGGAGGGAAGGGCGTATGTTATCGGGTTATGGTGTGGTACGCAGTTTTTGTTTGTTTGGGGTATTAGGAATGGTGGCTGTAGGCACTGGTTGCAGCGAGCTTAAGAAATTACGGCAGGAAAATCAGCAGTTAAATGAGCAGTTATCGGGACTGCAGCAGGAAAATGCAGAATTATCATCAAAGGCGAGCAGGTATGAAAGCGAATTGAATCGGCTTGAGAATACAAGAAGGGAACTAGAGGCTAAATTAAAAGGCACGGGGGCAACAGTAAGGATAAAAAATGGCGCAGTCTCTGTGTTAATGCCAGGTGCAGTATTGTTCGATCCGGGGCAAACAACATTACGCCCTCAATCTAAGGGGGTACTTAAGAAAATAGCTGGCGTACTTAAGAGTACCACATCTGGTGAAATAGTCAGGATTGAAGGACATACGGATAGTGACCCCATTAACAAGCAAAAGGACAAATATAAATCAAACTGGGAACTATCAGCGGCAAGGTCTGCTGCCGTTCTTCACTACATGGTTGAAGAATGCGGTATTTCGCCCACAAGGGTATACATTGCTGGATTTGGGCAATATCAACCCTTGTCTGATAACAAATCAAAAACAGGCAAAGCTAAAAACCGACGTGTGGAGTTTGTAATAGTGCCAAGGGGCGGCGGATAAAATTTAATATGATTGCGATCGTGGATTATGGTATGGGGAACCTTCGCAGTGTGGAGAAGGGTTTTGAGCGGTTTGGCTTTGACGTCAGGGTTACCGATAATCCAGATGACATTAAAAGCACAGATAAGCTTGTCCTTCCCGGTGTGGGAGCCTTCAACGATGCAATGGATGGATTGAGACAAAGGAAGTTAATAGGACCAATCGTAGATTTTATTAGTTCTGGCAGACCGTTTCTGGGTATATGTCTCGGATTACAGCTACTTTTTTCAAAAGGTTATGAAGATGGTGAGCATGCTGGTTTAAACATCATTCCTGGCAAGGTGGTTCGATTTAATTTTTCTGGGAATGGAACAAAAGAGAAATTAAAGATACCTCACATGGGCTGGAATCAAATTGTTTTCCGCAAGGATGCTAATCCTATCTTGAAAAATGTCCCTCACGATGCCTATATGTATTTCGTACATTCATATTATGTATGTCCGGAGGATAAGGATATTATTGCCACAGAGACTGAATACGGGGCGTATTTTACCTCTATGATATGGCATAAAAATATCTTTGCTACGCAGTTTCATCCTGAGAAGAGTCAGCAGTGCGGATTAACCATGCTCGAAAACTTTGGTAATTTATAATTATGCTCATTATTCCAGCCATTGACTTAAAGGGTGGTAAATGTGTGAGATTGACACAGGGCAAGAAAGACGCTGTAACGGTATTTTCCGATGACCCTGTTGATGTGGCTAAGTCGTGGGAAGATCAGGGCGCCGATTATTTGCATGTAGTTGATTTGGATGGTGCCTTTGAAGGCACTCCAAAGAATCTTAACATTGTTGAACAAATTGTCAAACAAGTAAAAATTCCCATTGAATTCGGCGGCGGTTTGAGAACAACCGAGTCGGTAAAAAAAATATTGGATCTGGGTGCAGACCGTGTTATTGTTGGAACAAAGGCAATAGATTCGCCATCTTGGATAAACGAACTCTGCGCGACATTCCAAAGTCAAATTGCGATAGGAATTGATGCGAAAAACGGCAAAGTTGCTGTAAACGGCTGGACTTCTGTATGTAAATGGACAGCTATTGACTTTGCCATGGAAATAGAAAAGTCATCACCTTGCGCTATAATCTACACAGATATAGCAAGGGATGGTATGTTACAAGGACCTAATATTTCCAGTTTAAAAGAACTCTTAATGAATGTAAAAATCCCTGTTATTGCATCAGGAGGCATTTCTTCGCTAAACAATATCGAAGCGCTCAGCCAACTACCCATTGCGGGTATGATTATCGGAAAGGCATTGTATACTGGGCATATTAAACTTTCAGAGGCAAAAAGACTATGTAATTCACTATGCGCTAAAAAGTAAAAACCACAGAGAATCCAGAGAAATAACTACCCGCAAAACTTTATGTTAAGATTTCTCGCTGCATTCTCAGTGTCTGTGTGGTTAAATTTCATAATTACAAACACTTGTGTTGGAGGTAATCTATGATTCCGTATGAAACAAAAGACATTCGGACCATTGTACTCCTGGGACACGGCGCTTCTGGAAAGACTTCACTGGTAGAATCCATGCTTTTTAAAGCCGGCGCCACTACTCGACTTGGCAGCGTTGAAGATGGCACTTCGGTCGCAGATTACGACGCCGATGCAAAAGAGAAGAAACATACGATTGATTCTTCTTTCTTCCACTGCAATTGGAAAGGACGCGAAATCAACATTATTGACACGCCCGGCTACTCTGATTTCATCCGAGACACAATCACTTCTCTTATTGCTGCAGAAACCGCAATCATCACTATATCAGCCACAGACGGCATTCAAGTCAACACCAGCAAACTCTGGAACCTGGCTTGTCAAAGAGGACTCGGAAAGATACTTGTAGTAACAAAGGTTGACGGTGAGAATATTAATTATCAAACATTGCTTGAGTCCATTAAAAATACTTTCGGGAACGTATGCGTGCCGTTAACCTTACCTATCGGAACTGGTCAAAATTTCAGTGGAGTAGTTAATTTATTTGAATTACCAAATTCTCTGCCAGACGGAGTTATTGGTGATGCACCTTCAGCGCATGACTCCTTGTTAGAAACTATCGTTTCTGCTGATGATGCGTTGATGGAAAAATATCTCGATGGCAAACAGATAGACAAGGCTTCCTTACAGTCATGTTTCATTAAGGCTATTGTAGGTGGAAATATTGTGCCTATCCTCTGTTGTTCTAATAAAAAAGGCTTAGGAATTGAAGATGTATTGGATGTTGTAGTAAACTTTTCGCCATCTCCGTTGGAAGGAATTAAGAGAACAGGTGTTGACCTGCAAAAAAATCAGGAAATTGCCTTAGAAGCTTCAAAAGACGCCCCTTTTAGCGCCGTTGTATTTAAGTCGGTAATAGATCCATTTGTTGGCAAGTTAAGCTATTTTAGAGTTGTTTCTGGGAAGCTTGATGGAGAATTATCGTTTTATAATGCGACAAGCAAAAAAACAAATAAGATTGGGCATATTTACAGGGTATTTGGAAAGGAACAACAGCCAGTTTCACAAGCAATTCCCGGAGATATTATTGCTGTTTCTAAAGTAGAGGATATCCACATCTCCGACACAATCTGCGATCCTAAACATCCTGTAAAACTTCCGGATATTAAATTTCCAGTTCCAATGTCTTCGCTGGCGGTGATACCCAAAAGTAAGGGAGCGGAAAAAAAGATTAGTGAATGTCTCCATAAACTTACCGAAGAGGACAAAACCTTCAAGGTTTCACATGATACACTTACAAATGAATTGGTTATTACCGGCATCAGCAACCTCCATTTACAGGTAATAATCAGCCGTTTGAAACGCCGCTTCGGAATTGAAGTGGAAACCCATATCCCAAAAATTCCATACAAAGAAACCATTACAACCAAATCGCAGGCGCAATATAAGCACAAAAAACAATCGGGTGGTCACGGACAATATGGAGAAGTACATATTAAGATTGAACCTCTGGCCAGAGGGACCGGTTTTGAGTTTGTAGATGAGATAGTGGGCGGTACCATTCCGCGTCAATATATTCCAGCCGTTGAAAAGGGGCTTCGGGAGGTGCTGGACAAAGGCATATTGATTGGACATCCCATCGTTGACCTGCGTGTGCGATTGCATTACGGTTCTTATCATGATGTTGACTCTTCCGAGGCGTCTTTTAAGATAGCTGCCTCTCATGCCTTCCAAGACGCCTTCAATCACGCCAAACCAGTACTTCTTGAGCCAATCGTAAACATCGAGGTTACGATTCCCACGAAATTTATGGGTGAGATTACAGGAAACCTTTCCAGCCATCGTGGGCACATCAAAGGGATGGATACTATGGGGGATTTACAGATCGTGCGGGCAACCATTCCCATGTCATCAATAGCCAACTATGAAACCGAACTTAAGTCTATGACGGGTGGGCAGGGCTCATTTACTATGGAATTTTCGCACTACGATATCGTGCCAGCCCACCTCATGCAGCCTATAATTGCCCAGTCGCACGCCGCTCACGCTGCAAATGCGAAAAAGGAATAAAATGGTTATTTGCCCGGCTCTGAAAGCTATAAACGCAGCGCATAAAATCCCCCTCTTATCATACTTTTCCGGAGGGGGGACGCGTGGGAAGATATCTATTTTAATTCCTCTTGTTTCTTGGAATTCCCTTTCCTTTTACCACAAATTCATTTATAATTCCCTCGGTAATCCCGCAAGGAGGATATCTCGAATGAGAACAAATAGACAGCCCAATTTCCCGCCCAAACCATGCAGTGGCAAGTTTGTTGATCGTGGGTACTTTTCCATACCATACCATACCATACCATACCATACCATACCATATAACAATCTCTTTAAAATCCTCTTGGAGTATAGAGTGAGCGACAAAAATAGGTTGACAAATCCCCCTAGTTTTGCTAAAGGGGGATTAATTATATCGGCTTACTATAGTTATTTAAGGAGCAATGCGATGGGGTGAAAATACAGAGGTTTTATAAGATAAGAACATTCCTATCATTTAAGGGCAGATTACTCGTATTTGCGCTTTGCAGCTCTCTCGTACCTATTGCCATAATCACGACGGTGAGCTATTTCTATTCCAGGAGTAGCTTGAATAGTAGGGTTATGGATCAGATGGAGATACCGCCATGCTAAAGATTGCAGTAATCGGTGCAGGCAAAGGTGGGAGCGCACTTCTCGATATATTTCACACCAACGGTAGTGTAGAAATAGTTGGTGTGACTGATAGGGATAAGAACGCCCCTGGCTTAAATCTTGCAAAAGAATGGAGTATCTTTATTGCTGAGGATATCAAGGAACTTTATGGTCAGAAACCAGACATTGTAATAAATGCGACCGGTAAACCAGAAATAAGTAAATTTATTGTGGATAATTTTCCTTATCCTAGCGAGGTTCTGGAAGGTAAGAGCGCAAAGTTACTCTGG
>JAHFOX010000077.1 GCA_023261445.1 Planctomycetota bacterium | reverse complement strand
ATAATCATCTATCTCATAGGATTTCCATAACGGCATAGGATAAAATGCTATTTTACCTCCAAGCCTGTTATTATATTGTTTTATAACCTCTGGCTTGAATATATAAATAGAACCATTTTCGAGATAATAGGGCTTTCTACCTTGCCTTCTACCCCTATTTTTATAATCGAATGTAATACTCTTTAACTCACCGTTATTATTTTTCCACACACAGAAATCTTCCAATACTGATGCCGAGAATAGAGAATCAGCATTTCCTGAGAAAAATATTTCTACAGCTTTGTCTATATCAATAAACTCCCTAAGTGGTGAAGTTGCCTGAAGGAAAATAACAATGTCAACTTTGTGAATCTTTTCTATTTCGTCAATTGCATGCAAAAGGGCTGATTCTGAAGAAGAGGTGTCAGTTGCAAGTTCGGCAGGTCTCCAGACAATTTTGGCGCCATATTTACGAGAAACATCTGCTATCTCCGTACTATCGGTAGTTACATATACCTCATGAATACATTTACTTTCCAAAGCTTGTTGAATACTCCAAGCAATGAGAGGTTTATTACAAAAATTTATAATATTTTTCTTAGGAATGGATTTAGAACCACCCCTTGCCGGAATAATAGCAACTATATTAGACGAACTTATCATTTATCTCACAGTCAATTTCTATACTAAAGTCTAATATCAACAATTTTAGTGGAAACAGGTATCTGTTTTCCTTTATCGGTATCCAATTCTTTCGTTAACATAAGAAAATCGGGAGAATAATTATTTATTTCCTCCGTTCCTATTACATGATAACCAAATATCCTGATTTTTGTTTCGTCATCAACAATTGCAACAAGGTTCAGCTCCTCTTTATCCTGGACGACAAGATAGGCTAACTCCATCAGGTCGGTAACTCCGTAGAGAGCAACACGATTTCCATTATTAAATGGAATGCTATTAATTTTGTTTTCAACATCCTTTCTGACTGCTTTATAAAAATGGAAATTCCTGTCGAAAAATTTATAGGCAAGCTGCGTTTTTTCAGCAATTCCCTTGGGCGTTAATATATATCGCATCCTTCGGGGGTTGGCACCAAGCATCTTTACAAAGCCCCGCTTTGTGAGTTTTTTCAACGCAAAATTTATAGAGGCTACATTGATGCCTAATTGAGAGGAAAGCTGGCGCTGCGATATCTGCTCGCCGTTTTCAATTGATTGCAGAATATTATATTGTGTAATTTCTTCCTGATTAGCCATAAAGTTTCGTTAAGAGATTTATAACATTATTCCATAAGGCTTTTGGTTAAAAAATCTCAAATCACAAAAATCAAATTTCAAATAAATCCAGAAGTTACAATTAACAAATGCCAATCCTCGTTTTGTCTTCTGCGGATATTCACCACGAAAGCTCGTCATTATCAGGATTAGCCATTAATAAGGTCTTGATTACAGCTTAACCACGTTGTAAGGTGTGCGCAAAAGACATGAATTGTAAATATGGTAAAACGCAATCAGTATTTAGACTCCGTCCCTCTCGGTTACATGGTGCTATTAATGTAACCTACTAAACACAAATTACTTAACGCTAAAACAGGTTTATTCGCAGACTAAAACTTATTCTTGAATTCCTAGCAGACTTTATTGAGTCTACGGAGTTTCTAGGGTTTCTTGGGCTTGTTGGGTTTCTTGAGTTAACCCAAGAAACCCCAGGAACAGACTAAACCCAAATAACCTAAAATCGTGAATAAGTTCAGTCAATAGGTTCAATATCGGCTATAGAAATTTCTGCTGATGTGGACTTTTGCAGAAGGTCTATCGAAACAACAACCCGATAATTTGTCTTTCTTTTCAAAAGAATACCTTCCACTCCCCTCAGCGGACCAACTTTAACCCTTATCCTTGAACCGCTCTTTAAATACTTATAAGGGTCTAACTTAACATTACCATTTACAAGTATTTTTATATCATTTACTTGCTTCTCTGGAATAGGAGTGGGTGTATGAGGGTTTGTGCCAATTATCCTTACCACACCTCGCGTACATATTACATCGCAAACATTATCTAAAGGTATATTAACAAACAGATACCCTGGAAAGAGCGGAATATCAACAAATTCCCTCCTGTCTCTTCTACGGCTTAGTGTTTTTACAAGTGGGAGGAAGGAATCTATGCTCTTTTCCCTTAGAAATGAATCAACTTGTTTTTCGTGACGAGATCGTGTATGAACGGCAAACCAGTAAGCAATGTTTCTGTCCATGTTCTTTATATATTCCTCCCGCAGCTTTTTAACCGCTGCGGGAGGAACTGGGTCTCTCAGTTGGGAGATTAGAGAGATTGTTGTTTACTGTTGTAAACGTTTATTTTTCTAAACGTTTACTATTTAAAACATATTTTCGGAAAATGTCAACATAAAAATTATTTTTTTTATTTCTTCTTTTTGTTGAGCTCTTCGAGTGTTTCTTGGGCAAGCTCTCGAACCGAACCGTCTTCGTCGCTGAGGGCGCTTTTAACAAACTCAATAGCGTCGTCTCCCCCTAATTCACCTAAGGCTTCTACCGCACTTTCGCGTACCCATGGATCTTTGTCCGTAAGCGCCTTTGAAATTGGGTCAATAACACTTTTATCACCAATCTCCAGCAGGGCATCTATAGAACTTAACCGTACATCTTCGTTTGCATCGTTTAACAGTGCTTTTGTGATAATTTCTATCGCCCTTTTATCTTTGGTTTCGCCTAAGGCAATAATCGCATCTTCCCGCTTACTTGCATCTTCATTCCCCAAGGCATCTTTCACAAGTGATTCGAAGGAGGGTTTTTCTTTTTTCATCTTTTCTTTTTTAACTACAGGTTTTAAAGGAACTTTTTGTGGTGGTTCCTGTTTTTCTTTCAAAAATGTTTCCTTAGTTTTACTAGCATTAACAATAGATAGTTTCCCTTCCTTTAGCTCATTTGGTGTATAAATGAAGGCATAATTTTTATCTTTAAGAATTTTGCGAACCCCTTCTTCAATATATACGTTTTGGAACTCCGAAGTAACGTTCATATCTATTGAATCGTTAAGCCAAATTCTGGCTCCACTCTGTGACATGATTTCTTTTAAAACCTTTTCCAAAGGGGCGTCTTTTAGCTTCACAGATAATTGCCCGTTGTTGAACTTGATATCAAAAACCTCCTCATCCGCCCTAATTACTTTATATTCATTGAGCAGGCAAATAGACAAAGATGCTATCGCCGTAAGCAAACCAATCCGAACGTACATTTTCATCGTGATGAAAAAATCAGTCATAATATTCACTTCATTTAATCAATTTTAGCAAAATTGTCACTACTCTCCTGTCTGGCTCTGGCTTGTCTGGGTTAGTGAGTTTTGCCTTGAATAATATTAATCAACAACTTTTTCCCTCTTTCCATAATTTCTTGCGTTTTTCCCTCTACATTCAAACGAAGTAATGGCTCGGTATTTGACTTTCTGACATTAAACCACCAATCCTTATATTCCACAGTAACTCCGTCCAGATAATCAATCTTTCCATTAGAAAATTCTTTGGTAATTCCCTCAATTTTCGCATCCTTGTCTTCAACCTCAAAATTGATTTCACCTGTGGAATAATATCTCTTCAGCGGCGACACTATATTTGAGAAAGGAACTCGTTTATTACTTAAAATATTCAGCACCATAAGGAAGGCAATCATCCCCGAATCTGAATAATAGTTATCCCTGAAATAATAATGCCCCGATAATTCTCCTCCGAAGGCGGCCCTTTCTTTCCGAAGAGTTGCCCTCATATAAGCATGACCTACACGCTCACGATGCGGTATGCCGCCTGCCGCCTTTATTTCCTCAGGCACAACCCAACTCGAACGAATATCATAGAGAATCGTTGCGCCTTTTTCCCGTTCCAGAAACTGCTTTGCAATGAGTGCTGTAATTATATCACACCCGATTGACCGCCCCATTTCATCCACAAAGACACATCGGTCTGCGTCCCCGTCAAACGCAGCCCCTATTTGAGCCTTAGTCTCGCGTACCTTATTTTGTAAATCAATAATATTTTCAGCCTTCAATGGATTAGGGTCATGATTTGGAAAACTTCCGTCCAGCTCAAAATATAACGGAATAATTTCGATAGGCAATTCTTCACACACAATAGGAATAATCTTGCCTGCCATACCATTCCCCGCATCTATCACTACGCGAAGATGCCTCAAATTACCGGCAAATTTCAAGACATGTTTCTTATAGTCATTAAAAACATCCCTCACAACTACTTTCCCAAGTTGCTCAATACGCGGCGGGTAATACTGCTTCGTCAATTTTGCAATGCGGTCAATACCTGTTTCAAAACTAATAGGAATGGCTTGTTCCCTGCATATTTTAAATCCGTTATACTCAGCAGGATTGTGAGATGCCGTAACCATCACGCTTCCATCATATTGATAATAACCAACAGCAAAATAAGTCATCTCAGTCGAAACAACCCCTATATTAGTAACATCCAGCCCTGCCTCACACAAGCCCTCAATCAAGGCATTCGCAAGCGATTTGGAAGAAGTCCTCATATCTCGCCCCACGACAATGTTCTTAGATTTCGGATTCTTTTCCTTGAAAAATTGGGCTATTGCCGTTCCAATCTTGCGTGCCGTCAATTCATCAATCTCCGCAGGATATTTACCACGAATATCATAACTCTTAAATATCCCCATGGACAATTTGGATTCAGTTGGGGAATGGCTAAAACTCTTTGGTTCTACCTTTTCCAAACACACATTGCATTTAGGGTAATTCACTCTTTGCCTACCCCTGCAAACAGAATCGCTGATTGTGTAGGACTCACCCGGGCAACTGTGTCGTCGTTCTCCATTTTGTTCTATCACTCGTCCTTTTTCCATAAAATATCACTCCAAAAACCCATCGGTACAATCATCCGATACACTTATCATAACTACCGCAAATACGGCAAACCCTTACTTATTATCCTAAACAGTACCATCTATTATTTTCGCACTAAATATCACGCTTTAATCAATTGCTTACCCGCTTTATATGCTTGTTGTAACAATTCCTGTCTATTATCTACAGCGCCTTTTTCTTCTAGTCCGGAGCATAATATTTCACCTTCATATTTTGTATCTAATACATGGAAAAAAGCCTTTATCGTTTTTACCGCACCTGTAAACAGTCCTTCTCCCGCGTTGCGCGCCGCAGTTGCAATAAAAAAACCATTGGCAATTCTACCGCCTTCCCTGATAGGTAAGTTTAAGATATATTTCCGTGCCCAGAATGCCTGACAACGGTCAATAAACGCCTTCAGCTGTGCGCTCACGCCCATAAAATAAATAGGCGAAGCCACAATAATGCCATCCGCATCTACGAGCTTGGAATAAATTCTTTGCATATCATCGTCTATGACACAAACCCCTTTCTCCCGGCATCCACCGCAAGAATTGCAAGGAGCAATCTTTAAATCGCGAATAATAACCTTTTCAACATAAACACCACTTGTTTCTGCACCCTTTATCGCATTATTCAATAATATATCGGAATTCCCATCATTACGAGGACTGCCAAAAATACAAACCAATTTTTTCATAATTATAATGAAACATTCATGAGCCACCGGCTCACAAAGAAGCATGAAAATGTCATTCCTGCGGAAGCAGGAATCCAGAAACAGAAAGAATAGATTCCCGTTTTCACGGGAGTGACACATTAAGGGATTTTCAGGTGAAAATCCCTTGTTTAAAAGACATAAAGGGGAATGAAAATTATCACCCGCCCTATGTCCCTCCCATCAAAGGAGGGATTGTTTCAATTTGAGTAGTCACCGAAAGTGACCTAATTTGTACTATTTAAATCTCTCCATGTCTTTTCGCATCAACTATATTTCAATAAATCATTTCTCGTTATTATCCAGTGTGTCTTTAAAATATTTAAGCGTCTTACTCAGCCCTTCTTTACGTAAAATGCGAGGCTCCCAGTTTAAAATCTTTCTCGCCCTGGAAATATCAGGCTGTCTAATCCTTGGGTCATCAACGGGAAGAGGCTTGAAAATAATCTTACTTTTACTGCCAGTAAGCGTAATCATTTCCCTTGCCAACTGGAGAATGGTTACCTCCTCAGGATTCCCGATATTCACAGGCACATGCTCATCCGAAAGAAGTAATTTATAGATACCGTCCACAAGGTCAGAAACATAGCAGAAACTCCTCGTCTGTGAACCGTCTCCAAACACTGTAATATCTTCACTCTTTAAAGCCTGACACATAAAATTAGGCAATGCACGCCCGTCTTTTACACGCATTCGAGGTCCATAAGTATTAAATATCCTTACTATTCTGGTATTCACATTATGGTAGCGGTGATATGCCATCGTCATCGCCTCAGCAAATCGTTTCGCCTCATCATAAACACCCCTTGGACCCACAGGATTTACATGTCCCCAATAATCTTCACGTTGAGGATGCACTTGTGGGTCTCCGTACACCTCAGAGGTAGATGCCAAAAGAAACTTTGCCTTCTTCGACTTAGCTAGTCCAAGGCTGTTTAAGGTACCCAAAGAACCAACCTTTAAAGTTTGAATAGGAAATTCCAGATAATCAAAGGGGCTTGCAGGCGAAGCAAAATGCAAAACGTTGTCCACGTGTCCATCAACATAGATGTAGTCGCTCACATTATGTTTTATGAAATGGAATTGACAGTTCCCCATCAAATGGACTATATTCTCTGTCTTACCGGTAAGCAGGTTGTCAATACATACAACCTCGTGTTCCTTTTTTATTAAATAATCACACAGATGTGAACCGATAAATCCTGCGCCACCTGTAATTACTGTTCTCATATAAACATAATCCCCAAACAAATCACCGCAAATTCCATTGTTATAAAGAACTTGCGATGAATTCTACAACATTTTAGTTTATATTCAAGAGGGAAATCAGACGACAGAATTCCTTTAATAACCAAATTTTATTAAGGCTTGTACTAATCCTGAATCAGTGATAAAATCCGTTCCATGAAAAAACACACAGAACCCAAAAGACACCTCATTTCCTTTGACAGCCACACCACTCCTCATGTCTTTACCGACGTACTTGTAATTGGAAGCGGAGTGGCAGGACTCAGCGCTGCCATAGAGGCTGCAAAACACAACTCTGTGTTAGTTGTCGCTAAAGATAAAATTGATGAAAATAACACCGCCTACGCTCAGGGTGGAATTGCCGTTGTATTATCTGACGAAGACACAATAACCAAACACGTAAAAGACACGATAGATGCAGGACAGGGACTATGCGATACAACATCGGCAAAAGCAATTATCAGCGAAGGTCCCAAACGTGTAAAAGAACTGATAGCTTGGGGAGCAATGTTTGACAAGGAAAATAACCATTTAGTATTCACAAAGGAAGGAGGACATCGTTTCCCACGCATCATCCGCGCCCAAGGCGATTCTACAGGCAAGGAAGTGGAACACACACTTATACGCCTTGTGAAAGAAAGCAAAAACATCAAGGCCTTCGAACATACCTTCGTAATTGATCTCATTACCAAAAGCGGTGCCTGTCATGGAGCGGTTGCATGGCACGCAAAGAAGGGAAACATCCTAATCTGGACAAAGAGTACAATTATTGCCACAGGAGGATGTGGACAGGTTTACCGTGAAACAACCAACCCCGACGTTGCCACCGGAGACGGATTGGCAATGGCTTATCGTGCCGGCGCAACCCTTCAGGATATGGAATTTGTACAATTTCACCCTACAACACTCTATATCGCAGGGGCAGTGCGTTTCCTCATAACAGAAACCGTACGAGGCGAAGGCGGCATATTAAGAAACAAACGGGGCGAACGTTTTATGCCTAAATATCATCCACAGGCTGAACTGGCGCCCAGAGATGTAGTAAGCCAAAGCATTTTACAAGAAATGCAAAAGACTGACCATACTCACGTGTATATAGATGTACGCCACATTCCGAAAGAACGGCTGTACTCCCGTTTCCCAAAAATCAGGGAAATCTGCGCCTCATTTGGCATTGATATCGCCAAAGACTTAATCCCGGTAAGACCCAGCGCTCATTATATGATTGGAGGAATTAAGGTTGACCGTTTTTTAAGAACAAATATCAAACAATTATATGCATGCGGAGAAGTTGCCTGCACAGGCATGCACGGGGCTAACAGGCTCGGCAGCAATTCTCTTCTCGAAGGACTGGTAACTGGTTACGAAGCAGGAATAGATGCCTGCAAGTCCATCCAAAAAGCAAGGCGTGAATTGTTACCTTATACCATCCAGGAGTCGGCAGAATCATCAAAAATTAGCTGGCTAGACCTCGAAGACATTACAAACTCCCTTAAAAGCCTTATGTGGAGGGATGCTGGAATTGAGCGTAATGAAAGACACCTGCTTGAGGCTGAAGAAATGATTGAGATGTGGAGCCGCTATGTTTTAGACAAAGAATTTTCCAACCCATTCGGCTGGGAACTACAAAACATGCTATTAGTATCAAAGTTAATAGTATCATCAGCCAGGAAGCGCAAGGAATCACGCGGCGTCCACCACCGCACCGATTATCCCAAAACCGACAATACTCACTGGAAAAAACATATCTTAATTAAAAAAACAACGCCCTGATATACCAAATGTATAGCCAAACTATTATACTCCTGCTTTTATCGTAAAAGGTTGTTACATTTTCACTTGACAATCTTTACTATAAAAATTAAATTAATACTCTTTAATTATAAATTTAATTTTGAATAATGTCTAAATTCTGCAACAGGACGCAGATAAACGCCGACAAACGCAGATAAAACAGATACTTACCCGCCTGTGCGGCACACAGACAGGTGTTTTATAAAGATTCGCCTGAAAGATGATGTAACATGCAAGGCTAAAACTATCTGTAAAATCTGTGTAAAAGTGTGCAAATCAGCGTCCAAATGTATTTTTCTAGATATTACTATCCACACACCAAAAGAGGTTACCTGATATGAAATTTTTGACTGAGTACATGACTTTTAATACCAAAAAACGTCGCGAGTTTATAAACATCACGAGAGAGGTAGATAGGGTGCTTCAAAAAAGCGGCATTAAAGAAGGGCTGGTTTTGGTCTCTGCTATGCATATAACGTCAGGTATTTTTATTAACGACGCCGAACCAGGACTGCATCGCGATATCGAAGAGTGGCTATTAAAACTGATTCCAGAAGGACATGACTACTATCACCACAGGACTGGAGAGGTAAACGGAGACGCACATCTGAGAAACCTTCTTATCGGGCATGAAGTAACCATACCTGTAACTAATGGGAAGCTAGACCTAGGCCAGTGGCAAAATGTATTTTATGCCGAATTTGACGGACAGCGTAGCAAACAGCTTATTATCAAAGTCATGGGAGAATGATAAATAATATCAAAATTAAAAAATCAAAATGAAAAATGAAAAATCAGAAATTAAAAATATTTACGAAGAAGCGCCGTGCATTCTGGCATGTCCAATAAGGCAGGATGCGCGTGATTACGTCCAGCTTATCGCCAGAGGCCGTTTCAATGAGGCATTCCGTCTGGTAAGGGAAAGAAATCCTCTGCC
Organism: Planctomycetota bacterium; assembly: GCA_023261445.1. Lineage (GTDB taxonomy): Bacteria > Planctomycetota > Brocadiia > Brocadiales > Brocadiaceae > 2-12-FULL-39-13. Next base: position 907 of record JAHFOX010000077.1, on the reverse strand, counting down.
TTCGTCATGCGGACGCATCTGCACACACCCATGTGAAACAAAATGCCGCAGAAACAGCACCGATGCGCCAATAGCAATTGCATGGCTAAAACGATTCCTTGGCGATAATTTTTCCGAAGAAACAAAAAGGGCAACCACCGAAAAATACCCGGAGAAAATCGCCATCATTGGCGCAGGTCCAGCAGGACTTACAGCCGCTAATGATTTAGCGCTATTGGGCTATTCTTGCACAATCTTTGAATCCAATCCTACGCCGGGAGGCATGCTCCGCATGGGCGTGCCTACCTATCGCCTATCCCGAACTGCTATTGATAAAGAAGTTGATTACATAAAAAATTTAGGGGTTGAAACCAAATACAATACAACTCTTGGCGCAGATATTACCTTCGATAGTTTAAAAAAGGAAGGGTTTTCGGCTATCTTTATTAGTGTTGGACTGCTGGAAAGCCGCAGCCTGAACATCGAGGGTGTAAACCTTGACGGCGTTATCAAAGGCGTATCATTTCTAAAAGAGGTAAATACCACAGGAACGGCTAAACTTGGGAAGCATGTGCTGGTGATTGGCGGAGGCGCTGTTGCGATGGACTGCGCACGAACAGCGCTGCGTTTGAAGCCAGACAAGGTATCTGTTGCCTGTCTCGAATCCCGCAAGGAAATGCCGACAACCGATTTCGAAATCGAAGAGACTGTCCATGAAGGGGTAATATTGCACAACTCATTAGGTCCAAAACGCATTCTGGGAAAAAACGGAAAAGTAGCGGGACTTGAAACCCTTAAAGTAAAATATGTGTTTGACGAACAAAAACGATTCAATCCAGCCTTCTATGAAGGCACTGAGTCCGTTATTGAAGCAGACACAATCATTCTCGCCATAGGACAGGCATCTAATCTCTCCTTCTTGAAGGGA
>JAHFOX010000012.1 GCA_023261445.1 Planctomycetota bacterium | reverse complement strand
TCTTTTCCTTTGGCCGTCCTGCTTTCCTAGGTAAAATGTTCCGTTCAAGTATCTTCTCGGGTCTTTTTATAAGCCGTTCAGCCCCCTAGTTACTTAAACACCTACATATCAAAATCTGTCCAGTATCACATTCAGCCTATAAAATCCACTTGATTTTTACATTAAAAACTACCATTATAATATGTAAATAATTTATTTGAGGTTATGAATATGAAAACGAAAAGATATATTTATTGGAAGGATGAGGGAATGTGGATTGGCTATCTTGAAGAATATCCAGATTACATGACTCAAGGGCAGTCATTGGAAGAATTAAAAGAGAATCTTAAAGACATTCACAACGAATTAACCAGTGGCGCTATCCCCTGCGTTCGTAAAGCAGCCAAACTCGTAGTTTCGTGAAGAGAAAAGATTTAATAAGAAAAATAGAGCAGATGGGCTGTAAATTCATCAGACATGGTGGTAAACACGACTGGTATCAAAATCCAGAAATTAAGATTTCACAACCTGTCCCAAGATACAACGAAATAAACGAAAATCTTGCCAGGCATATTATAAAAATGTTGTCAAAAAAAGAGACATAAACCACACACTGGGCAAGGATAAGTTGTGTAGGTTTGGTAAAGCAAAGCGTACCCAACGTCTTAGATAAAAGTGAAAAGGTAAAAATATAAAATTAAGGTAAATGGTCTCTGTAGCCTGTAAAAAGAAGCATATACAAGTCAGGCCTTCCTCAATTTTGACATTTGCAGTTTGATTTTTTTGTTCGACAAGCTCATCCTTCGACATACTCAGGATGCATGTTTACATAATTAATCTCAGTAGAACGTTTAGATTAACCGCATCCATGTTGTCTTCCTTTGGGGTCTCGATTATTTTAGGTATGTGCTGGAATTTGTTCAGTATTTGCCTGAACGGCTCTAAACCCAATTTCCCTTTTCCGATGTGTTCGTGGCGGTCGAGCCTGCTGGCTAATTCTCCCTTTGAATCGTTCAGATGAATGGCGTGGATGTTTTTAAGTCCCACTATGTTATCTAGTTTTTCCATAACTATTTCAAACCTCCTTTTAGTTCTTATATCGTATCCTGCCGCAAAGGCATGGCACGTATCAAAGCAAATACCAATTCTGGCTGATTCGACACCATTCATAATCTGCCTGAGATGCTCAAATCTGTAACCGATGCTTGAGCCCTGCCCGGCAGTATTTTCCAGCAGGATTTTTACATTTGAATTTTTAGTTGCATGGATTACAGTTTTTAGCGCTTTAATTGTCTTTTCAATGCCTTCCTGTTCGCTGAGACTTTTTGTGTTGCCCGGATGCAGAACGGTAAATTTTAGTCCAAGCTCATTGCATCGTTGAACCTCGCTAATTAATGCCTTTGCTGAGCGTTCCCATAAAACATCATTGTCACCGGCAAGGTTGATAAGATAAGAAGCGTGTGAAAAAGCCGTATTAATATTTGAATTTTTAAGGCTGTTTAAGAAAATAGCCTTTTCCTCTGCATCAATAGTTTTTTCCTTCCATTGTCTCTGATTTTTGGTAAAGATCTGAAACGTATCTATTCCAAGAGATTTAGCCTCGCAGAAGGCATTTTGCAAACCGCCGCTAATTGAACAATGTACGCCTAAAAGCATAAATCAGATTTTGTATGTTCTAAGTTTTATTTTTGTATTTAGACAACAGGATGTTATTATAATTTCTGAAATGAGCAAAGCAAATTTAATAAAAATCCTTATATTTTCCTTTTTAACAAACCTTTTCCTGTATCTTTCATTTCCACCTGCGGATATTGGTTATCTGGCGTGCGTTGCCTTTGTCCCGTGGTTTCTCCTCATTGTAAATTAAGATAAATACGTTTATCTTAACGCCCTGTTTATTGGAGCGGTTTTCTTTTTTATTCAGCTCTCATGGCTGCGTTACGTAACAGTTGCAGCCTGGATTTTGCTGAGTTTGTATTGCTCTGCATATTTTCTTGCCTTTGCTTGCGGTACCCGATTCATTGTTTTCAGGCTGAAATTGCCGCTTGTTATCATTGCGCCGTGTGTTTGGGCTTCGCTTGAATTTATACGGTCATTTCTGCTCTCGGGGTTTCCGTGGTTTTTTATTGGGCATACACAATATCGTTTCCTGCCTGTCATACAGATTGCTGATATCACGGGCGTCTATGGCATTTCATTCGTTATCATTACGGTCAATGCGGCTATAACAGACATGATAACCTGCGGTTCAGGTGTAAGACGGACACAACGCAGTAAATATATCTTTTTTGGATTAACGTGTTTTTTCCCAGCAGTACTATTAAGCGCAGCATTGCTTTATGGTGTATGCTGGCTTAGGGATTATGAGCCGCAGGAAGGTCCCGCAGTGTGCATGGTGCAGGGCAACATACCGCAGGATTTAAAGTTTGAGTCCACAGAGGAAGATGATATTCAGATATTAAAGAAATATTCTGATTTATCCATGAGCGTCAAAGGTGAATTGATTGACCTGCTTGTATGGCCTGAGACTATGACGCCTGGATTACTCAATATTAATCCTGAACTTACGGGCAGGAAGATTGATATGTTATCGCAGCTTACGGCTGTACAATTGGCACAAGACCTGAATACAAACTTGCTTTTAGGTGGTTTGTCATTGACTCTGGTTGGAGACGAGCAGATTTATTCCAACAGCGCATTTTACTATAACAGGAAAGGGGAATTACTGGACCGCTATGATAAGATTCATCTCGTACCATTTGGAGAATTTACACCTTTTAAAAAATATTTTCCATTTCTTGCCGGTTTGGTACCCTACGAAATTGGATTAACACATGGCAACAGGCGAATATTGTTTAATTTAGATACGCCCACAGGCGGCAGTTTTGCCTTTGGTTCTTCTATATGTTATGAGGATACTGTGCCGTCTCTAACAAGGAAATTTAAAAAAGACGGGGCTGAATTCATGTTAAATATAACCAACGATGGATGGTTTCGTAATAGCGCAGAACTCGATCAGCACCTTGCAATTATGGTATTCAGGGCAGTTGAGAACCGCATCTGTATGGTGCGCGCAGCCAATACTGGCATATCATCTTTTGTTGCCCCTAACGGCTATATATATGACAAATTAACAGACTCAAAAGGAGGATACAGGGAGGTTTCCGGCACCCTTGTAAATCGAATAAAATTAATAAAAAAATACAATACTTTTTACACTATTTGTGGTGATTTATTTTCAATCCTATGTTCAGCCGCATCGGGAATCATGCTTATCATGTCTGTTCTTAAAATACGGTTAAGTCGCAAAACGCCGTGAGATTGAGAAGTTGAGAGGTTGAGAAGTTGGCAAGTTGTGAATTTCTCAAATTCCCAACCTCCCATCTTCCCAACTTCTTTTGTATTTTGTGGCTGATAAGTGGACTATGCGGGGGACTTTCCGCTTGACATTTTATAAACACTAAACGTATAATTCAAATCACTCGATACTAACTATAAAAAACAGCAATACTTGTGAAAAATTGATAACGCGAATAAAGGCTTCTATTTAGAAGTCTTTTGATAAAAAGATGTACTTAATCACCTTTTTCACGGAGGATTAAGGCTAATTTCGGAGCGATGCGTATAATGCACCCGTTAGATTTCGTATTAGGTTTCGTTTCAACTGACATGGGAATTGATCTTGGCACAGCAAACACGCTTGTTTGCATACCAGGACATGGAATTGTGTTATCAGAACCTTCAGTTGTGGCGGTAAGACCGGGGACAAATAAAGTTCTTTTAAACGGAAATGCTGTGGGAAACGTTGCCAAAGCCATGCTCGAGAAAGCCCCCAGCAGTATTTCTGTTATACGTCCGCTTAAAAATGGGGTTATAGCAGACTTTGATATTACCGAAGCCATGCTCAAATATTTCATTACGAAGGTACACAAGCGCAAGTGGGGGGTCAGACCAAGGATATTGATTGCCATACCATCGGGTATTACTGCGGTGGAGAAACGGGCAGTGGTAAATTCGGCGGAGCGTGCAGGCGCCAGAGAGGTTTATCTTATTTCCGAGCCCAAGGCGGCTGCGATTGGCGTTGGACTTCCGGTAGGTGAGCCTGTAGCCAGCATGGTGGTTGATATTGGAGGCGGCACTACAGAAGTGGCTGTCATTTCGCTTGGCGATATATTCACGCACGAAAGCATCAGAGTTGCCGGAGATGAATTTGATGAATCCATTGTTCAATATATACGCAAAACCTATAATCTTGAGATTGGACATAGAACTGCGGAGCAAATAAAGATAGAAATTGGTTCTGCATATCCTTTAGAAGAAGAACTGAAACTTGAAATTAAAGGGCGTGATGCCATTGCGGGTTTACCCAGGGCAACAACCATTAGCTCAGAAGAAATCAGAGAGGCATTAAAAGGCCCGTTTGATAAGATTATAACCGCCGTTAAGGTTACCCTTGAAAAGACATCGCCGGAGTTAGCATCTGATCTTATCACCAATGGGCTGGTGCTGGTAGGAGGGGGCGCATTGCTCAGGGGACTGGATAAACTCTTGTCAGAAGAAACGGGTTTGCCCGTACAGATTGCCAATGATCCGTTAACAGCCGTCGCGCGAGGAACGGGTTATCTCCTCGAAAATCTTGATTTATTTAAAGCAGTTTTACAGGATGAGGACATCCACTCCTAGTTTCAGTAATCTCATAAAAACTCCCATTGCAACAATAATAATCCTTTTAGCAATATCCTTAGTTTTATTATTTTTACCATCCAAATTTTCAAATCAGATAAAAATGACCTGTGTAGCCCCCATTAGACCTTTACAATGGGCAACATGTTTTTGCAGTAATTCAGCCAGCAACTTCTTTGATAGGATCATTTCTGCGTGGCAGGATGCGCGGATAAAAAAGCAATTGGAACAGCAAGTCTCGCAATTCAAAAATAAGATTACAGAACAACAAGACGCTATATATAAATTACAGAATAAGTTGCAAATTCTTTCGAAATTCCAGGCAGAAAATAGGAATGGCAAGACAAGCGTAATACCAGCAGATATTATTGGGTACGATACGTCGAATTTTAGAAAGAGCGTAACAATTAATGCTGGTTCAAAACATGGCGTGAAATCTAATGATATAGTTGTTTCAAATGATGCGCTTGTCGGAAGGATTGTTACGATAAGCGGAAGCACCAGCATTGTTCAATTAATTACAGATACTGCCTCACGTATACCCGGGAGAATACTTCAAACGCGTGAACAGGTAATAGTGGAGGGCAATGCTACAGGTTTCTGCCAATTGAAATATGTGCCGCGATGGGCGAAATTAAAAAAGGGGGATGATATTGTTTCTTCTGACATAGGCGGATTTTACCCACCGTCAATACCAATAGCCACAGTTGTAGAAAATGAGACAAAAGGCGGCGCTCTGTTTCAGACCGTAAAGGTATTGCCCAAAGTGGATATTTCAAAAATTGAAAGTGTGCTAGTCATTACAGATTAACGCCGTAAGGGTATTTTTATTGAAGAATTACGATTTAGGATTTTAAATAGTAAATCACAAATCGTAATTCTAAAATATTCTGTTTTAGTTTATTCAAGTTATTTAGTACGACAATAATTTATGCGGTGGTTAACATTCTTTTGCATACTATTTTGCATCTCTCTATTTCAGTCTGCTCTGATAAATTGGATTAATATTGGGGTAGCGATGCCTGATTTGTATTTTCCTTTGGTGGTGTTCTATTCCTTCCTGACTGATTTTAGACGCAATACTGTTGCAAATTGGTTTGCAGGATTATCAAAGGACTTATTTTCTGAAGGGCATCTTGGAATAAATTCCATATTTTTTGTTGCCGTAGGCTTTCTGCTTTGGTCTATCAGGAGTGTGTTATACAGAGGGCATTTGGTTACACAAATCATAATTACATTCATTTTTTCAGTTATGTATAATATACTTTGTGCAGCACATACTGCACTTTCCTTTCATTCGCTAAACTTTTCATCTACGCTTTGGATAATCTTTATTAGTTCTCTATATACCGCTATGATAGTTCCTATACTGTTTTGGATATTTAGTAAATTCCAACCTACCCAGAGGCTTTTTTTGAATCAGTAATAAATTATCCATGTATCCATATCGCTTCAAGATTGTTCTGATAATTTTTGCTCTGCTTTTTATCTGCATTGCAGTTCGTCTATTTCAACTTCAAGTTATTGAAGGCGATAAATACAAAGGTATCTCTAAGAACCGCCGTATCGCCACTTATCCACTGGATGCTACACGCGGATCCATTTTTGATAGAAATGGAAAGATGCTTGCAGTGGATCAACATACATTTGATATATCTATCCAATACAAAAACCTGCTTTATAGCTATGTTTCTTGTAACAACAATTCAATTTCACGCATTAAAGATATGGAAGTGCACAAGAGGGCAAAGAAGTCTTGTGCAGAATGTCATGTAAATCAAGACGTATGGTTGCAAAAATTATCACAGTTATTAGGGATTACACAGGTTAAATTGTTGGAAAATGCAGACCAAATTGTTAAAAAAGTGGAAAGGCTTAAACAGAATATAGAGCAAAAATCAGGCAGGGCGACCCGCATTAAGGAAGAGACCGATTATTACCCCATTGTTTCTGATGTTGCATGGGAAAAGGTTATTCAAATAGAGGTCAAACAGGATAATTTTCAAGGCATACGCATTGTTCCCAGACCTAAAAGGGTTTATCCAGAACAGAAACTGGCATCACATGTCCTGGGATATATGACCAAACTAAACGAAGACGAATGGAAAGCAAATAGTGATAAATGGAATAATTATATATTGAGTTCTAGCGATGTTGGAAATGAAACATCTTCGTTGCTTTACGACGGTTATGCGGAAAATGACTATATAGGGAGGGCAGGTGTTGAATTGCAATATGAAGAAAAACTACATGGACTTCGCGGCAAGAGGTTTGAGGAAATAACATGTAAAAATACACAGGTTGAGAAAGTGATATTAGAAAGGCCGCCTGTTTCCGGAGATAACCTTTATTTAACTCTGGATAGCCAAATTCAGACTTGTGCAGAGAAGTCACTGGGTGCAAATCTTGGCGCAATTGTTGTAATGGACCCATGGAACGGCGAAATACTTGCCATGTCCAGTAGCCCTCGGTTTAATCCGAATACGGTTAATGAGGAGTTTGACAAGCTTATTAAGCAACCGTCAAAACCCTTTCTAAACAGGGCTATACAGGGTGCATTACCATCGGGGTCAACTTTTAAGGTTATTACGGCAGTTGCTGGACTAAGTACAAATTGTATAAACAACCAGACCAGTGTTCAGTGCACGGGTTACACCAACTTCAAAAATATTATTTTTAAATGCTGGTCTACCTATGGTCATGGGATGATTACTATAGAAGACGCCATTCCGTATTCATGTAATGTGTTCTTCTTTGAGACGGCAAAAATTCTTGGGGGAGAATCTTTGTACTCGTGGGCAAAGAAATTTGGAATTGGCGAAAAGACGAGTGTTGATCTTCCTTATGAAAGAAATGGAAATGTGCCTAAAATGGCAGATACGGCATCTGTTATGAATGTTGCTGTAGGGCAGGGGGCATTGCTTGTCACCCCCCTTCAGTTGGTTCGTGTATATGCAGCGATTGCTAATGGCGGCATTTTGGTTCAGCCGCACTTATTATTAAAACTCACCAATAATCAGGGAGAAGCTGTCAGAACATTTAAACCAAACAACAAACAGAAACTTCCCATACAGCCTGCTATTTTGGACGTTATACATAATTCGCTTGTGGATGTGATTACACGCGGTACTGGGAAAGACATGGGATTGGGGATATACAGAGTTGCTGGCAAAACAGGGACGGCTGAGACAGGGCGAGAAAAAGATAACCACGCATGGTTTGTAGGGTATGTTCCTTATGACAAACCGAAATACTGTTTTGTAATTCTTGTGGAACACACGCCGGGTCACAGCGCTGAGATTACAGGTCCTGTTGCCAGAGAATTAATGTCGTATTTATTTCCAGAAGTAAATCAATCATCATAGCACAGTATTATTGAAACTAAATATTCAGTGTGTTGGCAGGGTTTTTCCTGTAGTTAATAAGTCAGAAGAGGTCTTTGATAGTATTTCTGATATGGTAAATTTATGATACGCAATGTAAGTCCAAAAAATTTTGATTGGTTGGTGTTTCCTATAATATGCATTATTCTGGCAATAGGAATGCTTTTTGTATGGAGTGCGTCATCTGAGAAGTTTTTATTTAAACAACTAGTTTGGGTATTGACAGGATTTACATTTTTTTTCACACTGCTCTATTTTGATTATCTTTCATTTGCTAACTATGCCTATATTATCTATGGATGCGTGTTCTTTTTCTTAATTTTGTTATTGGGTCTTGGAGGTTCTGTTAAAGGTTCACAGAGATGGTTTTCCATTGGAACATTTGCGATTCAACCATCAGAGTTTATGAAAATTGCTCTCGTTCTTGCGCTTGCAAGATTTCTCCGATACAAGAAGTATGGTTTAGGATTATTTGATATTGGAATTTCCATTCTTTTGACACTCATACCAATGTTACTTATTATGAAACAACCGGATTTAGGTACGGCGCTGGTTATGGTTCCTGTTCTGATTTCTATTTTATATGCCGCTGGTATCCGACTTTATCAATTGTTATTGCTTATTGGCGGAGGGTTGACTATTTCGCCGCTGTTCTGGATGTTTGCATTAAAATCGTATCAGAAAATGAGGATTATTGGTTTTCTCTGGCCTGATAAGGCTACTGATTGGGGGGCAGGTTATCACAGACTTCAATCTCTTATTGCTATTGGTTCGGGCGGTTTATTCGGGGCAGGATGGGGAAATGGCACGCAGAATCAATTAAAATTCCTGCCGGAACGTCATACAGATTTTATCTTTGCAGTTATTGCTGAAGAGTGGGGATTTTTAAGGGCTTGTCTTGTTATATTTCTCTATATGGTTTTCATTACATGCGGAATTGGCATTGCAAGAAGCACGCGTGAACCTTATGGACGACTTGTTGTGATTGGGCTTGTTACTATGTTTGCAACTCAAATCATGGTTAATATCGGCATGACCCTGGGAATAGCGCCTATCGTGGGGATTACACTTCCATTTATAAGTTATGGCGGCTCCTCTATGGTCACATCGTTTATTGCCCTTTCAATTATCTTTAATATCAAAATGCAGTCTAAAATTGACTTTGCTTTTATGAAATAAAAAATATAAAAGAATTTGCTTGTGTGTTATGTTTTAATTACCGCCGGCAATGGCGGGCACTATGGAGATGTGGTCGCCATCTTTCACAGGTGTATTTAAGTTGCCCATGAACCGTATGTCCTCATCGTTTAGATAAAAATTAACAAACCTTCTTATTTGCCCGTCGTTGTCGCAAATTCTTTCTTTAATTCCTTTGTAATTAGCTTCAAGATTGTCAATGATATCTTTAATGTTTTTCCCATTCACCTTGACCTCATCAATACCTTTAGTAAATGTTCTGAGTGGTGTTGGGATGCGTACCGTTACTGGCATATTTATACCCCTTTCAAGTTTTTAGAATAACCACAGAACTGCAAATGAAAATATTAAAATGCAAATTTCAAAATTAATGCACGCCGGCCATTTTTTCATCCATAATGGCATCAAATTCGGCAAGGGAAGGATTGATAATTCTGGGAATTTCTAATTTATTCAATACAGCTTCCTGAGTTTTTAAGCCATTTCCTGTAACGCTAATTACAATAGATTCATCCCGTGGAATTTTACCCTGCTCAATAAGTTTCTTTGTAACTGCCACAGTTACACCGCCCGCCGTTTCAGTAAAAATACCTTCGGTTCTGGCAAGCAATTTAATTCCTTCCACAAGTTCATCGTCAGATACGTCCTCCGCCCATCCACCTGACACGTTGATAGTTTTAACAGAATAATAGCCGTCAGCCGGGTTACCGATAGCTATTGATTGGGCAATGGTTTTAGGTTTTACTGGTTTTATTACATCCGTTTCCATCTTGACGGCTGTGGTTATTGGCGAACTGCCGCTTGCCTGGGCGCCATGTAACTTAGTATCTGCCCTGTCAATAAGCCCCAGCTTTACAAATTCTTTAATAGATTTTTCTATCTTTGTAATCAAAGATCCGCCAGCCATTGGAACAATAATATGTTGAGGCGCTTTCCAACCAAGTTGTTCCATGATTTCGTATCCATAGGTTTTCGACCCTTCGCCGTAGTATGGTCTGAGATTCACGTTTACAATAGCCCATCCGTATTTATCAGCAATCTCAGAGCAAAGTTTATTTACATTGTCATAATTCCCTTTTACTTTTATTACATTGGTACCGTAAATCAGCGTTCCTACGATCTTTCCCTGTTCAAGGTCGGCTGGCATGATAATGTAACTTTCCAGCCCCGCCTGAACGGCTTGGGCAGCTACCGCATTCCCCAGGTTTCCAGTTGTAGCACATCCTACGGTTTTATATCCGAATTCTTTCGCTTTTGTTAAAGCGGTTGAGACGACTCTGTCTTTAAAGGAAAATGTTGGATAATTCACGGAATCGTTTTTCACATACAGTTCTTCTACCCCCAGCATTCTGGCGAGGTTGTTTGCCCTGATAAGTGGCGTGAAACCAACCTGAGCGCCTACTGTTGGTTCTCCGTCAACAGGAAGCAATTCTCGATAGCGCCACATTGTTTTACCGCGGGATTCGATTGTCTTTCTAGTTAACACCTTCTTGATTCCATCGTAATCGTAATCAACCTCCAGAGGACCAAAACAAAAACTACAGACGTGTAATGGCTCTTTTGGATATGCCTTTCCGCATTCCCGGCATTTCAGACCTTTTACAAATCCCATCTATTGCCTCCGTTCATTTGATTAGGACGCAGATTTTCGCAGATGTACACAGACTTCGTCGTGAGTACCCAGTCGAACGATAATAAAGATTTAATTTTTTTAAATCCTTATAATCTGTGTTGATCTGTGTCCAAACCATCAAGCAAATAAAAAAGCCTCTTTCCATTTGAATAAGATAGGAAGAGGCTTTTCATGTTCCTATCTTATCTTTTCCCAATTTATGAGACAGGAATTAGCACCTGCATCCTGTCTCAGCTGATTTGCTGGACAAGACCGGTTGCTGTGGCTTCATAGGGCCAGTCCCTCTGCCACTCTAGATAAGACGAACTAATTTACAGCAAAATTGTAACTAAAAATACACGTTCTGTCAATTATTAATCAAAAAAACCATGTAAAATCAAATAGCAAACGAAGTCCGGAATTTTAATTCAAACTATTTATAACGATGCCAGTAATTATCTTTGGATAAAAATACGTTGACTTGGGCGGCATAACCTTACGAGCTGTGGCAATTTCTCTTACCTGTTCAATGAGTGTGGGTTTAAGAAAAAATGCCAATTGGTACTCCCCTGAACGCACCAACGATACAGCTTCGGATTCTTCTTTCACGTATTTTACGTAATTTTTCAATGTCAAATCTGCGAAATTTATGCCTAATATCTTATTTATAATCATACCATGGAGAATTCCAGTGTCCAGATGTTTCCATTCGGGATGGTCTTTGGCAAACGCAGTATCCAATAACTTTTCATTTGTTAAATGCAATTTATAATAGGCATCTTCCTGACCAGCGTACATTCCAAATGTATATCTTTTAGTTTCGGCATAAAGTCTCGACATAAGATCGTTCACCCGACACCCTTTGCCCACCAACTCAACCTTAAAAGACTCTTTCAGATGCTGTAGAACTTTATTGAAATTGTACTCCTTTATTTGTAATACTCGATGTGCAGGGAGAATTTTTAATCCCGGGTTATTCATTGACACGCATACCATCATCACATAGTCCAGAGGCAAATCGTCTCTGAGTTTGCCATTTTCCTTACGCATTTGCTCCCTGTAAGCTAATGAAGTTTCGTAACGATGATGTCCATCGGCAATAAAGAGAGGTTTATCCTGCATAAGTTTAATTAGTCTGTCTATAATTTGCCTTTCCTTTAATACCCATAGCTTGTTTTTTACACCACTATCATCTGCAAATTCCGCTTCTGGTTTTGTAGAAACTATTGTTGATAAATAGTTGTCAATTGTATTGTCTTCATCGGGGAAAAGGGCAAATATGGAACTAAGGTTTGCCTGACACGACTGGGTGAGTTTTAAACGGTCTGCCTTGGGTCCTGAAAGTGTTTGTTCGTGCGGGTAGATGTGTCCTTTATCAAATGGTTCAAGCTTTACTAACGAAATAAAGCCCCTGCGTATAAACAATTTATTGTCGAATAAAAATTCTTGGTCGTAAATATAAATTGCCGGTGAGTCCTCTTGTTTGAGTATTCCGTTTTTCCTCCACTTGTTAAGGAGTTCAGCGGCACGGGTATATTTGTTAGTTTTTTCGTCATCTCCTTGAATGCCTTTTCCAAAATCCAGACGAACGATATTATTCGGATGAATCTGATAATATCGTTCTTGGTCATTGGGTGAAATCACATCGTAAGGTGGTGTTACTACTGACGAAATATCTTTGATGATATCCTGATTGTACCTTAATCCTCGGAATGGTTTTATGACTGCCATAGTAAATTTGTGATTTATGATTTACAATTTTAAATCCCAAATCCAAAATCGTAAATCTAAAATACTTTGATTCTGACTTGTCCGCCTTAAGTGCCTTCCTCCCACGAAGCAAGATATTTTACTTGCTCTTTTGTGAGTGCATCAATAGTGATTCCCATAGATTTCAATTTTAGACTTGCTACCCATTCATCAATTTCCTTAGGTACATCATAAACCTTTGGCGCCAGCTTGCCTTTGTTTTTTATTACGTATTCAGTAGACAGCGCCTGCGTTGCAAAGCTCATGTCCATAACGCAAGCAGGATGCCCTTCAGCAGCCGCAAGGTTGATGAGGCGTCCTTCTCCCAGCAGATAAACGGACTTTCCATTCTTTAGCACATATTGGTCTACAAAATTACGCACGGATTTATTAACCTTTGTTGCTATAGATTCCAAAGCTTCAATATCAATCTCTACATTAAAATGTCCCGAATTGCAAACTATAGCCCCATTCTTCATCGCTTCAAAGTGTTCTTTTCTGATTACGTGTGTATTTCCAGTCAATGTGCAGAATAGATCGCCAATCTTAGCTGCTTCAATCATGGGCATTACCATAAAGCCGTCCATGGCGGCTTCTAAGGATTTAATTGAGTTAATTTCTGTAACTACGACATTAGAGCCCATGCCTTTTGCGCGCATGGCTAATCCTTTTCCACACCAACCATATCCAGCAACTACAACTATCTTGCCTGCCAGCAGTATGTCTGTAGCCCTGATAATTCCGTCAATTGTTGATTGTCCGGTTCCGTAACGATTGTCAAAAAGGTGTTTTGTTTCGGCATCATTTACAGCAATGATGGGAATTTTAAGTGAACCACCTTTTTCCATAGCCTTTAACCTTATCACACCAGTGGTCGTTTCTTCCATACTGCCGTATATTTGAGGGATCAGTTCCTTTCTGTCTTTATGGATGGCGGAAACCAGATCTGCGCCATCGTCCATCGTAATGGTTGGTTTGTGATCGAGCGCTGATGAGATATGTTTGTAATATGTTTTATTATCTTCTCCTTTAATGGCAAAAACGGGAATGTCATAATCCTTCACGAGAGAGGCGGCAACGTCATCCTGAGTAGAGAGAGGATTTGATGCGCAAAGCACAATATCAGCGCCGCCGGACTTGAGTGTTCTTGCCAGATTTGCTGTTTCGGCAGTTACATGAAGACATGCTGACAGCTTTGTTCCCTTTAAGGGCTTTTCCTTTTCGAACCTTGCCCTTACCTGCGTTAGGACTGGCATATCATTGCTTGCCCACTCAATGCGCTTCTTACCGCCTGTCGCAAGGTTTATATCTTTAATATCATGATTCATGAATTCTCCTTTTCTCCCTCTAATGTGTCTTTATCTTTCTAATATTGGTCTCTTTATTTTAAACGCCTGCAGCCTTCCGTAATGCATCAACCATATCTGTCTTTTCCCATGTAAATGAATCTTCTGTACGTCCAAAATGACCATGACGTGCTGTAATCTTGTAAATGGGTCTTCTTAATTTAAGCCGATCAATGATACCACGGGGAGTCATATCGAAAACTTTTTCACAAATTTGAGTAAGCTTTTCATCTGGAATCTTGCCTGTTCCTTCTGTTGTGATGTGGATAGCAAGAGGTTTAGCAACACCAATGGCATACGCTACCTGCGCTTCGCACCGATCCGCTAGTCCAGAGGCTACAACATTCTTTGCAATATGTCTTGCTGCATAGCAGGCGCTTCTATCAACCTTCGTTGGGTCTTTTCCCGAGAAAGCGCCGCCACCGTGACGTCCCCAACCGCCATAGGTATCTACAATAATCTTTCGTCCAGTTAATCCGCAATCTCCCTGTGGTCCGCCAATTACAAAACGGCCTGTTGGGTTTATATGATAGATTGTTTTGCTATCCAACAGATTTGCAGGAATTACCTGTTTGGCGATTTTTTCAATCATATCTGCTTTGATTGTTTCATATTTTACATCAGGCGCATGTTGTGTAGAAATAACCACAGTATGCACACGAATAGGTTTATGATCTTCATATTCTACGGTTACCTGAGATTTTGCATCGGGACGCAAATATTTCAGTGTTCCATTTTGCCGCAATTCGGCATGCTTTATAATGATTCTGTGCGCCAGCATAATAGGGAGCGGCATAAGTTCGGGCGTATCGTTGCAAGCATAACCAAACATCATACCTTGATCGCCGGCGCCTTGCTCCTTATGAAGTCCCTCGCCTTCGGTCACGCCTTGTGAAATATCAGGAGATTGTTTTCCAATGCTTGTAATGACTGCGCATGAATTATAATCGAATCCCATCGAGGCCTCGGTATAGCCAATCTCTTTAATTGTATTCCTTACGATATCGGAAACGTTTACATTCGCCTTTGTGGTAAATTCACCCGCTACAAAAGCTACTCCGGTAGTAACCAATGTCTCACATGCCACCCTGCTCATAGGGTCTTGCTCAAGCATTGCATCCAATACGGCATCAGATATCTGATCGGCAACCTTATCCGGATGTCCCATAGATACTGATTCTGAGGTAAATAAATGCCTTCCTTTCTTCATACTGATACTGTCCTCTCCTTCAATAAAATTTTCCTTAATACTTTTAAATTACGTTCAGTAGCGCCCATTTGTTTGGTTACAACGAATTGAGCTCTGTTACCTAATTCCTGAGCTTCGTATGGGTGCTCTAATAAATACGTCAATTCATTTGATAGTGTTGATTCGTCCTGCACAATCTTTATAGCATTTGCCTCTTTTAATAACTGTACCTCTTCGGTAAAATTAAATGTGTGCGGTCCAACGATAATTGGTTTTGCCAGTCCTGCGGGTTCCATTATATTTTGCCCGCCTTGTGGCACAAGGCTTTTTCCAACAAAGACATAATTGGCAATACTATATATATTGAGTAATTCTCCAACCGTATCTACAAGAATCACAATCTTATGTTTATGATCGCCTATCTTGATTCCCTTGTCGAGTGAGGTTTTTCTAACATAGTGAAGCCCACTAGATTCTATTAATTTTATTATGTCGTTTACCCTTTCGATATGCCTGGGTACTAAAACCAGCCTTAGTTTATTGAACTTTGCATTAATTTGTTTAAAAACTCTCAGAAGGATAGCTTCTTCGCCTACGTGAGTACTGCCACAGACAACAACCTTATCGTCTTGTTCTATTTCGAATAGGGACAATAGGCAATTTTTCGTGTCTTCTGAAAAGGCGGTTACGATATTATCAAATTTCATATTCCCAGTAATAGAGATTTGAGTCTCGGCTATGCCCAAATTCATAAGACGGGTTGCGTCGTCCCTAGTTCTTGTACAAAAGATGTTTTTTTTATTTGACAGACTTTGAAAGAACTCTTTTGAAATCTTACCTAATATACGATACCATTTTAACGATTTTTCAGATATTCTAGCATTCAGCAAAATTACTGGAATTTGTTTCTTTGCCGTTGCTATCAAAAAATTTGGCCATATTTCCAGCTCAATTAATATCACATAACTGGGGTGTATAGCATTTAATACGTTATTAACTACCCAACTCAAATCGAGGGGGAAATAAAAGATTTTTTTGTCTCGAAAGTATTTTTCAGCAACAGACAGACCAGTGTTAGTATTTGTAGATATTACTATATCGAAATAATTAAACTCTTTTTCAATAGAATTTACAAGTGCTTTTATTGTTAAGATCTCTCCAACAGAGGCACAATGAATCCATATGCAAGGCTTCTCTCTTCTTCTAGTATCAACCCGACCCAAACGTTGTGCTAAACCAGAACGATACCGTTCGTTTAATATAAGCTTTGGGAAAAAATATGGTGAACCAAAGACGAGCGCTGTTACATAAACAACATCAAAGATTATAGACATGCGGGGTGGAGTGTAGTTTCGATTTATTTAAGCGTCTTTTGCTAGTAATAGTCAGAGTTAAAATAAATTAAAATTATTTCAATCTACCACAACATTGTTTAAACTTTTTGCCACTGCCACACGTGCAAGGTTGGTTTCTGCCTACCTTGATTCCAACTTTGATAGGTTCAATCTTTCGTTCGGCTTGTTCTTCCGAGTCCGGGCTTATGTCCTGAGCAGTCCCAATGGCAACTGGAGATGCGTGTGCTGCTTCTAATCCAGATGTTTCTTTATGGACAAATTTGTCCGGATGCCATATGTCTTTTCTTTCTGTTTCTTTTACCGGTTGCAATTTAAAGATGAGGTCGCTTACCTCATCTCTAATTGACAGATTCATGTCTTCAAACATAGACAATGCTTCTCTCTTATATTCAATTCTGGGGTCTATCTGAGCATATCCGCGGAGGCCGATACCAGACCTTAAGTGATCCATAGCATAAAGATGGTCTTTCCACTTTGTATCTATCTTTTCCAGCAAGAGTATTTGGGCAATCTTTTCCATCTCTTCTTTGCCTATTTCGTTCTCCTTTGTTTCGTAAGCCTCTTCTGCTTTGTTTATTAGAAAGTCTTCAACATTTTGACGTGTTTTGTCTTCAACTACGTTTAAATCAATTGCTAAACTGAATTTTTGCTTAAACCATGCAGCAAGGTCGAACCGGTCTTCTTCGTCACGACTAGTTTTTGTGTCGTAAGCAAAAGCTACTGTCTCTCTGATGCTGTCTTCCATCATCCGAAGAACGTAATCACGGAGATTCTTGCCTTCGAGCACGTCTTGTCTCAATGAATAAATAGTTTTTCTCTGTTGATCCATAACTTCATCATAATCAAGCAGGTGTTTGCGTATTTCAAAGTTGTGTTCTTCAACTTTTTTCTGAGCTCTCTCTATAGATTTAGTAACCATCGAGTGCTCTATAGCCATGCCTTCTTCCATCCCGAACATTTTCAAAAGAGAGCTGACGCGTTCTGAGGCAAAAATTCTCATCAAATCGTCTTGTAGTGACACATAAAAGCGTGATGATCCAGGATCTCCTTGTCGGCCTGCACGCCCGCGAAGCTGGTTGTCTATGCGCCTTGCCTCGTGTCTCTCGGTACCTATAATATGAAGGCCTCCCAGGGCAGCCACACCTTCGCCGAGGACAATGTCCGTGCCTCGTCCAGCCATGTTAGTTGCAATTGTAACGTTTCCACGTTGTCCTGCCTTTGCAACAATATGCGCTTCTCTTTCATGCTGCTTGGCATTTAATACCTCGTGTTCTATACCTTCTCTCATAAGCCTCTCGCTGAGTGTTTCCGACTTCTCGATGGAAACAGTTCCGACCAGTGTTGGCCTGCCCTCCTTGTGTACTTCAACAATTTCCTTGATGATGGCGTCGAATTTTTCTTTTTCTGTTCGATAAACCCGGTCTGGGAAATTGGTACGTTGCATGGGTTTGTTTGTAGGTATAACAACGACTTCAAGTTTATAAATTTTATCGAATTCGGCGGCTTCAGTCATTGCCGTGCCTGTCATACCAGCAAGTTTTTTGTATAATCTAAAGAAGTTCTGGAGAGTGATAGTGGCGAGGGTTTGGTTTTCCTCTTTGATACGCTGATATTCCTTTGCTTGTACGGCCTGATGCAACCCATCGCTCCATACACGGCCTTCCATCAATCGTCCAGTAAATTCATCTACAATGATAACTTCGCCATTTTTAACAATGTAATCTCTATCATTTTTAAATAAATGATGGGCACGAAGTGCCTGCTCTATATAGTGAGGCCATTCCATATTAGTGCCAGTATAAATACTGTCTACATTTAATTGTTTTTCAACCTCTTCAATACCTTCCTCGTTAAGATGCGCAGACCGTTCCTTTTCTTTTATTTCGAAGTGTTTTTCACTTTTTAAGCGTCGGGCGATTTTATCTGCTATATAATATTTTTCCGTAGATTCTTCTGCAGGACCAGAGATAATTAGCGGAGTACGTGCTTCATCAACTAAAATGCTGTCAACTTCATCAACAATTGCATAATTCAAGCCACGACTAATCTGCACCTGTTCCTCTTGCCTGATTCTCATGTTGTCGCGGAGATAATCAAAACCGAATTCGTTATTTGTCCCGTATGTGATGTCGCATAAATAGGCAGCCTTTTTCTCATTGTATTCTTGATTTGACTGGATTGCGCCCGCCTTTAATCCTAAAAATTCATATAATGGTGTCATCCAGTCTCTGTCGCGCTTTGCAAGATAGTCGTTAACGGTAACAATATGAACGCCTTTTCCTGTTAATGAATTCAAATAAGCAGGTAAGGTAGCCACTAAGGTTTTACCTTCACCAGTTGCCATTTCGGCAATCTTTCCCTGATGTAGAACTACGCCGCCAATTAATTGAACATCAAAATGCCGCATGGTACGATTAGGACTGTCTGGGTTAGGAGCAATTAGTACTCTACGACTTGCCTCTCTCACAACAGCAAATGCTTCAGGCAAGAGATCTCCTAACGTTTCTCCTTTGGATAATCTTTCCTTAAACTCATCTGTTTTTTGACGGATTTCAGCATCCGCCAAAGACATCATTTTTGGTTCAAGGACATTAATCTGATCTACAATAGGTCTTATGTCCTTGAGTATTCTCTCGTTAGATGTTCCAAATATTTTAGTTATTAGGCTCATGTTGTAATATTAAAAAATCGGAGATAAGTTTGTTACAAACACAAAAACATTTTAAGCGAATACCGATATATATGTCAAGGTAATGTTGTAATTGTTTGTCTCAAATGCTATTGTGTTAAGAATATAGCAGGTTTAGAGATTGCATGAATCTCTTTATACTTTCTTAGTTTAAGCAGGACGTTTCAGGTGTTTGTAAAATTTAGAAACAAATACCAGCAAAAAAGAAAGCTGTTGAACAAAAACAGTTCAACAGCTTTTGTGTCGTGTAGCTTCTGCAACTGCCAATTCAAAGAATCTAACTGTATGAAGAAATTAGAATACTCCTTTTACCTTCCCTGTGTTTACATCAACATCCACACGTCGGAACGCAGGGTCAGAACTTGTTCCGGGCATAAGCTTAATATCTCCAGCCATCGGAACTACAAATCCTGCGCCTTTAAAAGTCAGTACATCTTTAATGCGTAATCTCCAGTTCTTTGGAGCGCCTTTTAAATTTGGATTGTCAGTGATAGAAAGGTGGGTTTTTACCATGCACGTTCCCATTTTTGAAATATCAGGATCGCTTTCCAAAGCTTTAACTTTTGCTAAAGCCTCTGGTGTGAAATCAACACCGTCCGCACCGTATACTTGTTCAGCGATCATTTCAATACGTGTTCTCAAAGGGACATTTAATTCATAGAGAAATTTAAAGTTGTTGGGTTGGTTGCATGCGTCAATTACCGCATCGGCTAACTCTAAGGCACCCTCCCCACCCTTTAGCCAATGCTTAGACAGGGCAACACGAGCTCCAGCTTTTTCAGCCAGTCGGCGAATTGCTTTAATTTCAGCTTCTGTATCCGTGTGGAAGTTATTGATACAAACCACAGGGTTGATTCCTGCTTTCTTGACCGTATTAATATGGTGTATAAGATTTTCAGTTCCCTTTTCTACCCAGCCAACGTTTTCTTCCTTGTAGCATGGGTCTAAAGGACGTCCGGGCACAGGAATGGGAGCGCCACCGTGGCATTTGAGGGCCCTTACCGTTGCAACAACTACTGCTGCATTAGGTTTTTGTCCTGAGTAACGACATTTTAAGTTCCAGAATTTTTCGAATCCTATATCAGCGCCGAATCCCGATTCGGTTACATGGTAATCGCCTAATTTCAAGCCGAGCCTGTCGGCGATAATCGAGGATTGTCCAATGGCAATATTAGCAAAAGGTCCTGCATGGACAAATACTGGTTGTCCTTCAATGGTTTGCATTAGATTTGGATTAAGGGCTTCCACCATCCATGCAGTCATGGCGCCAGCAACTTCTAAATCAGTAGTGGTTATTGGAGCACCTTTTTTATCGTATGCAACAACCATCCTGCCTATTCGTTCCCTCATGTCTTTTAAATCTTTGGCGACCGAAAGAATTGCCATAATTTCAGAAGATACTGCTATGGCGAATCCAGACTTCATCATGAAGCCATTCATTCTCCCGCCTATACCAATTATTATTTCCCTCAGAACCTGGGCGCAAAAGTCCATAATCCACTTAAGTTCGATTCTATCTGGGTCAATATCAAGGCGTTTTAAATTACTTTTTGCAAGCCTTTCATCGTCGTAGTTAAATTCATGTTGCAATCTGGATGTAAGGGCTACCATAGCCAGGTTATGAGCATTCATAATAGCGTTGATGTCGCCCGTTAATCCGAGAGAAAAAGGGGTTAAAGGAATGCATTGGGAAAGTCCACCGCCGGCAGCAGATCCCTTAATATTCATAGTTGGTCCCCCTGACGGTTGACGAATAGCCCCAACTACCCTTTTGCCTCTTTTCCCCAAACCTTGCACGAGTCCCATAGTGGTTGTGGATTTTCCCTCACCTAGAGGGGTTGGGGTTATGGCTGTTACATCAATGAATTTTCCGTCAGGTTTTTTCGCAACTCTTTTCAAGACTTTGTTAAAATCAACCTTTGCTACGTAATGTCCGTGAGGAAGCAGTTCTTCTTTCTGTAACCCCAATTCTTCGGACAATTGATAAACCGTTTTCATTCTAGTTTCAGCATCTTCTGCTATTTCCCAATCTGCATGTTTGGTGGGATCCAATACCATTGTCTTACCTCCTTATGTTTGCGATTGTTTAAAATTAGACACAAAAGACTAGCTATTTATACAATATTTGGTTAATATGTTTCTACATATTATATAATTTGAATCTACCTCAAATAATTAAGTCCGACAATTATACAAATAAAACTGTCAAGGTCAAGAATATTTAATGACAATCGTTGAATGTTTTAAAATAATTTTAAGATTTTTGTTGACAAAGTTATGTACTTGTATATAGTATATAGCGCAAAAGTATCCCCTTAAGGATTATATGCACTATATTATCCACTTTTGTGGCTAAATTCAGAACATTTTGAATAGGTTGCCACAAGTGTTTTTTGTTGTTTGGCGGCGCAATTTTTGTTTTCCTGTTCCTCCGCGTCAAGATAGTTTTTCCTGTAATTTAAAAGATAATAAGTACTTAAAGCCAATTTTAAATCTTAGTGGTAGTTTAATGTTGCTAAATTTTTTATTTGTACAGTAAGGCGATAAGAGTATAAGGTACATCTTTTGCCCATCCGTCCTTATACGTATTGTATCTGAGGGAATTTTGAGTAGCAAAAGCTTGCTTTCTTTAAAAAGATAGGAAAGGAGGTAGAAATATAAAATTTAATGGTTGCTACATAAATGGTTAGTTAGTCTGTTGTAAATTCGTTAGTGTTATGATTAACGCTAGTCATTAAATGAAAGGAGGAAAGTTGTAATGAAAAGTTTATACAAGTTGGGATTGGCAGGTATATTGTGTGGTGCAATGGCAAGTTTTAGCATGCCAGCCTTTGCTGAAGAAGCAGCACCAGCGGTAGCGCCTGCGGCAGATGAAGGAGCGATATCCAACTTCTTCAAAAGTGTTGAAGTAAGCGGTTTTATTGATACGTATTATAGTTATAATTTCTCAAGACCTGAAGATAGAAGGGGTAGTACGCCAAGTTTCGTACGTGATAGCGGAGAGGGTACTTTACAGGGCACTACTGATTTTGTTGATGTGAGGGCATTTGATAGAGAAGATAACTCATTTACATTAGACAACGTTGAAATTTCGGTATTTAAGCCATCTACAGAGAAAGACCCTATTGGTTTTGGTTTTACAACAAACTATGGTGAGATTGCACAAAGGATTACTTTCGTACCTAGCGATGGCCGGGTGGATGGTGCAAGCGGCGGTGATGATTTTACCGTCAGCCAGGGTTTTGTTACATACAAGGCGCCTATAGGCAAAGGACTGGATTTTAAGTTTGGTAAGTTTGCTACCTGGATTGGTGCGGAATTATGGGAAAGTGTAGATAATCCAAACTTCTCCCGTTCGCTCCTTTATCAGAATGCAATCCCATTTACAAACACAGGTTTGGTTGTAAGCTATCCTTTATTGGATAAGCTGACGGTAACTGGATACTTAGTGAACGGTTGGGATACATTCGTGGATAACAACACAGGAAAGACGTTGGGATATCAGTTCAATTGGGCAATAGCAGAAAACATGAGCTTTATTGTTAATGGTAGTCATGGTCCAGAGCAAACGGATCTTAGCAGCAACTATCGTCACTTCTGGGATCTTATTTTTGCAATCAAACCACTTGAAAAGACGGCGATAAACCTCAATTTTGATTATGGCACAGAAGAAGATGGTGCTATGTGGGGTGGTGTGAATAATGATGGCACACCATGGGAGGGCAAGAATGGCCAGTGGTGGGGTTTCGCAGGTATAGTCAGCCAAGATATTACTGATGCTGTAGGGCTTGCATTCAGGGGTGAATATTTTGATGATAATGATGGTGCAAGGCTTGATGTTGCTGGCCTCAATATATGGGAGATTACGTTCACAACCAATATTAAAATCAGGGAGAATCTCCTTGTCAGACCTGAGATTCGTTATGACGAAGCAAATCAGGATATATTTAATGGTCGTGATAACGAGCTCACAACAGCAATTGACGTTGCCTATATGTTCTAATAAAGTTTAGGTTTTATTTTTTAAGGCAACAAGTTTTAATACAATTTAGTAAATGTAGCAAAGTGTAATCCCCCTATATCCCCTTTAAAAAGGGTGGTATAGGGGGATTTTATTTTATATTCCTTTAAACCATTACTCTTTGAAAAAGAAACAAGGCTTGCTTAACACTTTGTTTAGTATTATTATAAAACAAAATGAACACATTAAAAGTTTTTGTAACGGAAAATATATTGCCGTTTGTGGAAATGCCCGGTCAGTATACTGGGGGAGAGTGGAACTCCATTGTTAAAAAGCATGCCGATATTGACGTAAAGGTCGTGTTGGCATTTCCTGATACTTATAGTATCGGCATGTCTCACTTAGGTGTCCAGATTCTTTATGGATTGCTTAATGAGCGAAGTAATGCTCTCTGTGAAAGGGTATTTACCCCTTTAGAAGACATGGAATTTCTTATGAGAAAGCATAAGGTTCCTCTGTTTTCACTTGAAACTTATACGCCTTTGAAAGAATTCGATATAGTTGGTTTTTCTCTTCAATATGAGTTGTCTTATACAAATGTTTTAAATATGTTGGATCTTTCGGGAATCCCTGTAATGGTATGTGAACGTAGTGAAGCAGATCCACTTGTCATTGCGGGGGGGCCAGCCGCTATAGCACCAGAGCCTTTAGCAGATTTTATTGATGTATTTCTTATTGGAGATGGAGAAGAAAGCCTGCCACAGCTTGTTGATTTATTTAGGGATTTAAAGCGGAAGAATCTTTCTCGCAGGGAAAAGATCGCTTCTATAGCCCAGACTTTGAATAATGCCTATGCCCCATCATTATATAAGGTTTCTTACCATCAGGATAACACAATACACGAAATACGTCCCAAAATATCTGGTCTGCCATCAGTAATTAGGGCAGCCTCTGTGAAGGATTTGAACGAGACGTATTATCCAACAAGTCCAATAGTACCTTATGTGAAGACAATTCATGATCGCATTACTATTGAGGTTATGCGCGGCTGTACACAGGGATGTCGGTTTTGTCAAGCAGGTATGAGTAAACGTCCCACTCGTCCCCGTACTGTAGAAAACATCTTAAGGATAGCGGAACTCTGTTATGCCAATACGGGACATAACGAAATTTCTCTTGCATCTCTTTCTATCAGTGATTATCCAGTTTTGAAACGCCTGATGGAACGAATGAACCTTGTATTTAGTCCAAGACATGTAAACATTTCTTTTCCATCACTGCGCGTGAATGAGCAGCTTGTCGTATTACCTTCCATGCTTAATACCGTCCGTAAGTCTGGGATCACCCTAGCACCAGAAGCAGCAACTCCAACACTTAGAAAGATTATTAATAAGAATATTACTGATGAAGACTTATATAATGGTACTGAAGAAGCATTTAAGCAAGGCTGGAATTTAGTTAAGCTATATTTTATGATTGGACTTCCTACCGAAACTGATGAGGATATTGATGCTATTGTGAAGCTTGCTTATAATGTCTCTGATTTAAAGAAGGGGATAAGAGGGTCCTTTGGAGAAGTTAATATAAGTATTGCACCCTTTGTACCTAAGGCACATACCCCTTTCCAATGGCAACCGATGATTTCACTTCAGCGGATGAAGGAAATAAGAAATAGGTTGTACGATAGAATTCGCAGGAAATGCATTCACGTTAAGTTTCATAATCCAGAACGAAGTATTCTGGAAGGAATATTTGCGCGGGGAGACCGACGGTTGGGAAGTGTTATTTATAGAGCATGGCAGGATGGGTGCAAGTTTGATGCGTGGGAAGAACATTTTGATTTTCAAAAGTGGCTTAATGCTTTCGAAGATGTTGGGATAGATTGGGCTTTTTATGCGCACCGGCAAAGAGGCGAAGATGAGGTTTTTCCGTGGGAGCATATCAATTGTGGTGTGGTAAAACCGTTTCTGATAAAGGAAAAGCAGAGGTCTTTGAACAAGGAAATTACTTCTGATTGCCGTATGGATGAATGTCCAGATTGCGGAAGTTGTGAGCGGTCTGTGAGTTATTGTGTGGTGTGAGGTAATAACTTTCGCTTAAACAGATAAGATTACTTATGATGCCCGTTTGTATTGGCTTAGGTTCGAATATGGGAGATAGAGCAGGAAATTTACTCCGAGCTTACAACCTAATTATTTCTCGTAAAGAAATACAACCATTAAAGCTTTCGCAGTTTTATGAAACACACCCAGTTGGCGGGCCAACACAACCAATGTTTTTGAATGCCGTTCTCAGTATTAAAACTACAATTTCTCCATATCAATTACTTGAGCATTTCCAGCATATTGAAACCATTATGGGTAGGGTTCGTACCGTAAGATGGGGACCCCGAAATATTGATATTGACATGTTACTTTATGGGGGTGAAATTATTGATGACGATAGGCTAAAAATACCTCATCCAATGATGCATACACGATTATTTGTATTGGAACCTTTAGCCGAGATTGAACCGTACATCGTTCATCCCATCCTAAAGAAGAATATTTTTCAATTATACAAAGAACTTATATCTTCATCAGAGGTAATGGCATAAAAATATGTTTTCAAGGCTTGATAATTATATATTAAAGGCATTTATTCCAACATTTTTTTTGTGCCTGTTAATAATTTCAGGAATATATATCGTAGTTGATCTCCTTCAAAAACTTGGGGAATTTGTGGATATGGGAGGAGAAGCCTTTAATACGGGAATGCGTTATTATACTTACCTCCTTCCTGTGATTATTTTTCAATTTTTCCCTGCCGTTACTCTAATTGCAGTGTGCCTTGTCCTTGTAAGATTGGCAAAAAACCGCGAAATACTAGCAATGCAGGTTGCTGGTATTTCCCTTTATAGGATTTTGCTTCCTATTTTTGTTGTTACGGTATTTATGTCCTTCGCTTCTTTCGGAGACCAGGAATGGATTATTCCACGGTTTGCAGAAAGGTTAGAGACCTTACGACAGACCTCATTTGGTAATAATATACAACGTAATCTCCTTTTAGATGATAAGCAGAATAACACATTACTTCGTGTTTGGGGATACGATAATAAAGCGCAACGTATGCAGTCAGTATTTATCATAGGGAGACACGAAAATAAGAAAAAGAAATTTACTATTAATGCCGATGAAGGAATATGGTTGGGAAACAACAAATGGTTATTTACCAAAGTGGTAAAGCACGTTTATGACAATAATGGGAAATGGATTGCACCGGTACAGTCAATTGACAGCATAGAGTTTGATTCCACTATAACACCACTGGAACTTGGGAAGATAAAGTTAGACCCAAGTTTATTGAATTTTAGACAATTAAAAGAACTGTGTAAAAACGAACCGGACAATCCAAGAAATAGTTTATTGTTTCACTCTAGGATTGCTTATATACTTACTCATTTTGTGTTACTTTTGCTTGGCATACCACTTGTAATTGGGTTTGAAAGGTTGAGTAAAAATTTATTTCTACGCGTGGGACTGTGTGTTCTTGTTTGTGGTATTTTCTACTCATTGTCTTTTATATGTTCCAACCTTGGGAACACAGGAATGATTTACCCTATGTTGGCGGCGTGGTTGCCAATTGTTATATTAGGGTCTGTGGGACTGTTATTTTTTGATATGATGAGAATGTAATATGGCTTTAGGTGATTATTTACACGTCCTATTAGACCTTTTTTATCCTCGATACTGCCTCCATTGCAATTGCAGTTTGGGCAATTCACACGAATGTTATATTTGTGAGGATTGTAAAAAGGAGATTTCTCATGTTAGTGATACACGTTGTATTAGATGTGGAATTAGTATAGGACCCTATATTTCGTCAGATGCTAAAGAGGGCTGTATCGTGTGCAAAGGGAAACCTCTTTATTTTGACACTGTGACACCGATTGTTCGTTACGGTAGTGTTATTAAAACGTTGGTACATAAATTTAAATATGCGAAACAGAGATTTCTGGCAAGGATATTGAATGATATTATAATAGAACATAAAAGAATTAAAGAAAGTATTTCAGATATAGATATTATAGTGCCTGTACCTCTTCATTGGATAAAAAGATTACACCGTGGATTTAATCAATCAGAGCTTTTGTCGTTGGGAATTCAGAGACATTTTTTAAAACCTATAGTAAGGAATAACCTCTACCGTATTAGAAATACAGAAGCTCAAACGCTCCTTTCAAAAACTCAACGACAGATAAATATCCGTAATGCATTTAGTGTAAGACGTCCAGAGATATTTAGAGGAAAAAGAATATTGCTCGTGGATGATGTGTTAACCACAGGAGCAACTGCGTCAGAATGTTCCAAGAAACTAAAAGAATCCGGCGCCGAGTCTGTTCATATAGTTGTTTTGGCGACCGCAGAATATAACAGTTAAATGTTAATTTTTAATTTTCTTGACGTATAATTTTAGAATAAGTAAAATTGCGAGTTTTAAAGTAATTGGAATTTTTACATTTTTAGAAAGGACTTTTATCATTGGAAAATATCACAATTGTAGCGAGACATTTAAACATAACAGAAGCTATTAAGAATTATGCTTTACAAAAGGCGAAGAAAATAGAGAAATTTTTTGAATGGATTTTACAGATACAGATTACATTAGATATTGGTGGAGACAATAGCCATATTGTTGAAATGATTGTTTCGATTTCGAGAGGTCCTACGATGGTTGCACATGTAGCGAATCCCGATATGTATCGGGCAATTGATCTTGCGGTAGACAAAATTGAAACACAACTTAAAAAGCACAAAGGTAAAATTCAATCCAAAATTGTTCGCAGGAAAAAACCTGCGATCAATGAAATGAAAGGTCTTGAAGGTGAACCAGAAGCATAATGAGAAATATTCTATTGGAGGCTTTATAGTATGAAATTGACTGATTTTATTGTGAATGACGCCATTATTACAGAGCTTAAAGCTACTGAAAAAGAAGCTGTAATCAGGGAAATGATGTATTCGCTTAAAGACATGCAGAAAATCATTGCCAAGGATGTTGATAGTATTATTAAATCCCTTATGAAAAGGGAAGAATTGGGTAGCACTGGTATAGGAAAGGGTGTTGCTGTGCCACATACAAAACACGATTGTATAAAGAAGATCGTTGGGACGATTGCGCGTTCAACTCACGGTGTTGATTTTAATGCTTTGGATGGAGAGCGTGTGCATCTTTTCTTTTTATTGCTTTCTCCAAACGATTCTGCAGGAACACATCTTGCAGCACTGGAAAAAATATCTACTGTTATAAGGGATAATGATTTTCGCCGTTTTATGCGGGAGGCTAGAGGCAAAGAAGGCATGATTGAAATATTAAAAGAAGTTGATGGTATTCAGGTATGATTAATAAAATAATTATAGTAGTACAATTGACTTTAACTTAATGCCGAGTTAAAAATTTGAGGTTTAATGTAATAAGTTACAAACTATGTGTAACAGAGAATATTTTTTAAAGGATTTTAGAAAACAGAAGTTTTTGTAGAACGATATATAAATGAACGCTTATATTATAAACTCCAAATTGTTAGAACGAAAAATAAAAATATCGAATTCCAATGGAATGCATGCGAGACCTGCTACCAAATTTGCCGAAATTGCCAATAAATACAGTTCTGAAATACGTATAAAAACAAAGAATAAAGAGGTTGACGGCAAAAGTGTCATTGAACTCTTAACACTTGGTGCGGAAAATGGTACGGAGATAACGATCAATGCAAAAGGACTTGACGCAGTGGAGGCACTGGATGCACTGGAAGGGTTGGTAAGGAGCAAGTTTGAAGAAGAATTTATGGAAATTAGAAAGGGGATCGCAGTTTCTCCGGGGGTGATTATCCAAGAAGCCTTTATGTTTGAAAGTGAGGGGTATCGTATTCCTCGGCATATTATAAGAAAAGAAGAGGTTGGCGGTGAAATTCATAGACTCGAAAAAGCTATTGAAGATTCGAAAAAGGAAATGCATGATTTGGAGCAAAAGGTTTCGGAAAATTTGGGTTCTGAAATCGGATCAATATTTGGTACGCATCGAATGGTATTACAGGATGTGCGGCTAAAAAATGAAATTATTGAGAAAATAAAGAAGACTAATTTTACACCAGAGTTTGCTGTCTCTTTGGCGTTGCGTGTTTACATTAGAAAATTTCAAGATGTTAAAGATTCATATCTGGCTGAAAGGGTAAGTGATATTTTTGATGTTGAACGGCGGCTTTTAAGAAATTTATTAGGTGAAAAGAGAGAGGAGCTTAAGAATCTTGCCCAAGAAGTGATATTGGTAGCACACGATCTCACGCCTTCCCAAACAGCTTCGTTAGATACTGAAAAAGTCAAAGGGTTTGCTACGGATGTTGGCGGAAGGACATCCCATACTGCCATAGTTGCCCGTGCTTTAGGTATCCCTGCAGTGGTAGGGCTAGGTACTATTACTACAGATGTCTTTGGAGGAGATGTTGTGGTTGTAGATGGCAATAGGGGCATAGTTATAATTAGACCTGATGACGAAACATTGAAAACATACCAAAGCAAGGTTAAAAGTATACATATTTTTGAAGAAAAATTAGCTACCGAACTTAAAGATCAACCTTCTACAACACGAGACGGTAAACATATTTCAATTTATGGGAATATCGAATTTCCAAAAGAAGTTAGTGTAAACGTTAAATATGGTGCAGAAGGAATCGGACTTTATAGAACAGAATTTCTTTATTTAGGTTCGCCCAAACCCCCAACCGAAGAGGAGCATCTGGAGGCATATACTACTGTTGTGCGAGAGTTGGTTGATAAGCCTATTATTATTAGAACACTTGATTTAGGTGCTGATAAATTTGCTTATTTAGATGACAGAAAGGAAGGTAATCCTTTTTTAGGATGTCGTTCTATACGTTATTGTTTCGAAAATCCCCCTATTTTTAAAACGCAACTAAGGGCAATTTTAAGGGCCTCCGTCCTTGGAAATATTAAAATCTTGTTTCCCCTGATATCTTCACTTCAAGAGTTACGCCGTGCAAAACAAATAGTATGGGAAACTATGGAGGAATTGGATACGGAAGGAATTCCATTTAATAGAAAAATTGCTATGGGGACTATGCTTGAAGTTCCTTCCTCTGTTATGATTGCAGATATATTGGCAAAGGAATGTGACTTTTTTAGTATCGGCACAAACGATCTTATCCAGTATTCTTTGGCGGTTGATAGAAATAATGAACGTGTAGCCTATTTGTACTGTCCAACACATCCTGCTATTTTGAGATTATTAAAGATTGCAATAAAAGCAGCGGAAGAAAATAATATCCCTATTGGAATTTGCGGAGAAATGGGAAGTGAAATTGAGTATGCTATACCACTTATTGGGTTGGGACTTACCGAGTTTAGCGTGGCGCCAGCCACAATCATACCTGAATTGAAAAAGATTGTGCGATCTATTACATATGAAGAAGCGAAGGAAGTTGTAGAAACAGTTTGCCATTTTGATGACCCAGAAAAGACAATTAGCTATCTCAGAAGTATTGCTAGCGAAATACTGCCAGAAGCTTTTTGACGACTACAAATGTCCTTGACAGCAAGAAGTATCATTATTAGAATTTTTTGTAAGTGATTTAATACATTAAATTTGAAATTTTTTTAAAAGGCTAGTTAGCTATATCCAAAGAATACGTATTAGATTTTCTAAGTTAGGAGATATTCGATTTATCTCCCATCACGATTTAATGAAGGTCTTTGAAAGGGCTGTCAGAAGGGCGAACATACCTATTGTAATGTCTGAAGGTTTTAACCCTCACCCAAAGTTGTCCATACTTTTAGCGCTAGGAGTTGGAATAGCTGGATTAGATGAAGTTTTAGAACTTGAATTACTCGAGTCAATACCTTCTGAAATCTTGATTGAACGTTTAAATCAACAACTACCAGAAGGAATTCGAATTCTTTCGGCAGAAATTATACCACACTCACCAAAGGGTTCGGTTAGTGATATAACGTATGATATTGTTTTTAAGGATACAACCCACTTTAAAGCATTAAAAATCTGCGAATTTCTCCAAGAGTCGTCCATTATTGTAAATCGGACAAAGGATGGACGTCAAAAGTCTTTTAATATTAGGCCGTCTATTCAAGAGATTGTTGTGAAACATAACGGTTTAAGTTTAAACCTAAAAATGACATCTGAAGGCATGGCAAGACCCGAAGAGATTCTCCATGCATTATGTGTGAACGAGGAAAAAATGTTCTATGAAATCGTTAGAACAAAGATAAATTTGTCTCCAGCCGAACTAGGGAAAAATTATGGATAAGAGGATGCTTATTAATGCAGTTGAACCAGAAGAGTGCCGCATTGCTATATTGGAAAATAATGTGCTGGAGGAACTATACATTGAGAGGAGTTCGCGGGAACAGATTGCCGGAAATATTTACAAGGGGAGGGTAGTCAATATCGAGCCCAGTATCGAAGCGGCTTTTGTTGATATTGGTCTCAAAAAGAACGGGTTTTTACATGTATCTGATGTAATGTCTGCAGTAGGTAATGAAAGCAACTTGTCGGATATAGATGCCTCGAATAAACATCGTCGGGAATTATATAGAATCCGGGACTTATTACATCAAGGGCAAGAAGTACTGGTTCAGGTAACTAAAGAGAGTATTGGTTCGAAGGGGCCTAGTTTAACGACCTATATAAGCTTGCCGGGCAGGTATTTGGTTTTGATGCCGGGCGTACCCCGCCATGGTGTTTCTAAGAAAATTACTAATGAAGAAGAACGGCAGCGACTAAAGGAAATACTCGAAGGCTTAAATACTTCTCAAAACGTAGGTTTCATTATACGAACAGCCGGAGAACATCAGACCAAAAAGGAAATCTACAGGGATTTTCATTACCTAATAAAACTTTGGAAGAATATAGAGAAAAGGGCAAAAAACCTTAGCACACCTACAACCATTTACCAAGAAAGCGATCTGGTTATCCGTGCTATAAGAGATATTTTTTCAACGGACATACGAGAGATTATCGTAGACTCAGAATCTGTTTATGAAAGAACACGTGATTTTCTTCGTATGACCATGCCCAAAAATGAAAAGCATTTAACCCTCTATAGTGAAGATAAGCCGTTATTTCACAGATACAACATTGAAAAAGAGCTTGAAGAAATAAACCGTAAAAAGATTCCTTTGTCGCGCGGAGGATCAATTGTAATTGAACAAACCGAGGCGCTTGTTGCAATTGATGTTAATAGCGGTAAATTTAAAGAAGAAAGTGATCCCGAAGAAACCGCATATAAGACCAATCTCAAAGCGGCCAAAGAGATTGCGCGACAAATAAGATTACGGGATCTAGGCGGCGTAATCGTAATTGATTTTATTGATATGCGTGAGGAAGCGCACAATCATGATATTGAAAAGACTCTTGCAGATGCTTTAAAGAGAGATAAAGCCCGAACAAAGATGCTTAGAATGTCAAAATTTGGTATAATTGAGTTAACACGGCAAAGGGTCCGTTCCAGTCTTCGGGATGTTCTTTTTGAAGAATGTAAATTTTGTCAGGGTACCGGATACACTAAGACAATCGAAAGTCTATGCCTAAATGCAATGAGAGATTTAAAATTTGTTATGCATTTACCGCAAATTTCTAAAGTTGAAATAATTGCAAATCTTGAGGTTTCTAATTATTTGCAAAATCAAAAAAGAAAGCAAATGATAGAGATTGAAGAATTCTATAATAAAAAAATAAATATTTTTAGCATAAATAATCATGAATATGGTAAAATTGAAATTCGTTATTTAGACGGCAAAGACGAAACAGTAATGGTATAATTTTTTACTAAGGCTCTAACTCAGACTAAATTTTTAAAATGTGCCAAATTTTGAACCAGATTCAATCTTAAATGAACTGAAAGGAGAAGTTAACAAAATGTACGCTATAATAAAAGATAGGGGTAAACAATATAAAGTTAAGACTGGCGAAAGGCATCTTATTGATTTGAAAGCAGGTGCACAAATTGGAGAAACTTTAGAATTTAAAGATGTCTTGGTTTGTTCCAACGAGGAGGGTAATATAACCTTTGGGACTACGGCTAATAAAAACGCAAAGGTTATTGCAGAGGTTGAGGGTGTAAAAAAGGGTGTAAAGTCCATGACTATAAAATTTCGCAGAAGAAAGGAATCATTGACTAGAAAAGGGCATCGTGAGAAATATACCCAGATAAAAATCAAAGAAATAGTTTTGAGTTAATATGTAATTAAATTGATATTATGCCAATTCTCAATATTGTTTATTTGAAATAAATTATCATAGGGCGTATAGCTAATACAGAAAAAACAAAGAGAGAGTAGGTTGGTTTTTGAGATGGGAAGGTAAAAAACTAGAATTTCCAATTTTTCATATCATAAGGGAGATAAAAAATGGCACATAAAAAGGGGCAAGGTTCTTCAAAGAATGGAAGAGATAGTAATCCTCAAATGCGGGGTGTAAAGAGATTCGGTGGACAATTTGTAACGGCTGGTTCTATAATAGTTCGCCAATGTGGAACAAAGTTCAGTCCGGGACTGAATGTTGGTATTGGAAGAGATGATACGCTTTTTTCAAAGGTTGCTGGTGTAGTAAAATTTGAAACACGACATCGTGTGAGCGTATATACAACACCTAATTAATTATTATTTTATAATACAATAGAGTTCTTTCATAAAAGGGTGCTATTTTTGCACCCTTATTTTTTCTAAAAATGTTTATTGATGAAGCAGTTATATTTGTGAAAGGTGGTAATGGAGGAAACGGTTGTGTGAGTTTCCGCAGGGAGAAGTACGTCCCCCACGGAGGCCCTGATGGCGGAAATGGCGGGAAAGGTGGAGATGTAATATTTAGTGTCAGCGATAAGAAAGATACATTAATTGACATCACATCCCGTGTCAAACATGTCGCGGAAGATGGTGCTCATGGGAAAGGTTCTACTAAAAGAGGCAAAGATGGCAAAGATCTCTTTATAGAATTACCCAGAGGAACTGTAGTCAAAGATAAAGAAAGTGGACGTATATTAAAAGATATGAGTACCGTTGAAGAAAGCATTCTTATTGCAAGAGGTGGAAGGGGAGGTAGGGGAAACAAGTATTTTGCGACTTCAATAAATCAGATTCCGCGTCGCGCGGAAAAGGGTAAACCAGGTGAGGAGCGATGGCTGATTCTTGAGTTGAAGTTGCTTGCAGACGTTGGTCTTATCGGAATGCCAAATGCGGGAAAATCAACATTGCTTTCCCGAATCTCCGCAGCTAGACCTAAAATTGCCGATTATGCTTTCACCACACTGCAACCACAATTAGGAATTGTGGAGGTGGAAGATTATCGTAGATTTATTGTCGCTGATATTCCAGGTCTTATCGAAGGAGCTCATATGGGAGTAGGATTGGGGGACGAGTTCTTACGTCATATAGAAAGGACAAAATTATTGGTGCACCTTTTAGATGTTTCACCCGTTGCAAGTATTGATCCCTCTAATGCATATAATATTGTCAGGAATGAATTGAAACAATATAATCCTAAACTTGCAGAAAAGAGAGAAATTATTGTCGCAAACAAAATGGATCTTTTAGATACAGAGAGCGGTATCAAGTTTATTCAAACTTTGGAAAAGAAGATATCCAAACCCGTCTATCCTGTTTCCATGGTTACCGGTAAAAACATCAGTACGCTTATAAATATGATTGTAATCACTTTAAATGAACTACACTCCCAGATAAGTAAACCTCTATGTGGTTAGCGATTGACATTGGCAATACAAATATTCACATTGGAGTGTTCGGAAAAGACACTTTGCAGCATACATATTCATTGAAAAGCGGATTTCCACACCCACTTCAGACGAATCTTGCACAAATTCTAGCCCCCAGCACTTTCTTAAGAATACAGGATGTAGTTCTTTCCTCCGTTAGTCCAGAGGTAGAAACCTTTGTTGTTGAATATATTCAAAAATATCTTCTTGTAAAGCCAAAGAGCCTCAGAAAGGACATACCAATTCCTATTAAAATTCTTACAGAACAGCCAGAAAATATAGGTGTGGATAGATTGGTAAATGCACTAGCTGCGTTTGAACGGACAAAAGATCGGACAATAATCGTTGATGCGGGTACTGCTATAACTGTTGATGTGATAAATGATAAAGGGGCTTTTATGGGTGGTATTATTGCCCCCGGCATAGAGGTGTCTTCAAAAGCACTGCATCATTTTACAGCGCTATTGCCTGAAATAGCCGTCAAGAAACCTGAATATATCCTTGGGAAAAATACTGAAGAGGCAATAAATTCAGGTGTTTACTGGGGCACTATCGGTATGGTAAACAGACTAATAGAAATGCTTTGTAATGAATTAAAATGCCAGCCGGCAATAATTGCCACAGGCGGCAATGCAAATATGTTGGCTAAAGAAATACCTCATATTACGGCTGTTGTTCCTTATCTTACACTGGAAGGAATCGGCATTGCATACAAAACAAGTATTGCTTCGGATACACAAGATTAATATTTCTTAATCTTTTCAACTAATTTTTTATATCTGACATCTTCTCTTAAAGGCAATAAATCTTTGTCTCTTTCCAAATGATAAACATCTTTGTATCCCGAAGAAATTGCCTTCTCTAAGGCATCAAACGCAGCATCAATATTATTGACTAATGCATAACTACAGGCAAGGTTGTAATGAACAATAGGATCGTTTGGTTTTAGACGGCTTAGCTTCTGATCCGCGAGAAGTCCTTTTTCGTATAGTCCATTTGCCGTATATGCATTACCCAGATACATAAGGCAATCAATATAATCTGGATTCTTTTCGAGGATACCTTCCAGAAACCAAATAGTAAACGCTTCGCCCTTTCTTTGAAATTCAGGGGATTTAATATTAAATTCGTAGTTTGGCAGGGTAATCGAATTGAAAGGTCTGTTTTTTTCTTTTGTTTCCATTTCGAGTTCTAGTTTAAAAACACCTATTTAAGTTATTGTTAATTATAATTGTTGCTACAAATTAAATATATTTATAAAATATGCAGTTGTCAAGTCCCATATAGAATTTATAACATTATTACGTCTCTAAAGCAAAGTAGGATAATTACATTATTTTTTAGATACAAACTCGGGCTAAAGCGGTATTAGTTGTTTTAATAGAAATATTAATAGTTTAGGGCTTACTGAAATGTTTTGTTTAAGGGGTAAGGGAGGGCAAAAATGCCGATTGATAAAGAATTAATAAAAAGCAAAGTCCACAGTAGAGAGGATATTTCATTAAAAACTATTGCCGACATTGTAGCATATAAAATATCCGAAAGTCCTGCAAACATGGGACCAGAATCGAACTTTTTAGTGGCCACTGAGGCTGTTTCCCAGTATATAGCAGAGAATTTTAAGGATATTGATTCATTCAAAAACAGTTTGTCTAAGCTTGATAAAGGAATGAAATCAATCAATAGGTTTGCTGACACAGTATATAATTATTATCAGGATAAACAGCTACTGAGTTTTGAAATCGTCAAAAATATGATTTCAAAGGTAAAAGACGTTAGCTTGAAAATTATTACTGATATGGTAGCTTATAAAATTTACCAGAGTCCTGATGATAAGGGTCCGGAATTAAACTTTATATCCGCCGAGACATTTGTTGCCCAATATACTTCGGAGAATTTTAAGAATTTCAGAGAATTTAAAAGATGCCTCGACGATCTTGGAAAAGGTTCGTCTGCAATTGAGGCATTTGCCGATTTGGTATATAAATATTACTGCCAGAGGAAAAACTAATATGACTGCTCAAAATTATCCACGTATACACACTAAACTTCCCGGACCCAATGCAAGTCAGTATCTTGCGAAGGAAAAGGTATTTGTTTCGCCTTCTTCAACAAAAACCTACCCGTTAGTGGTAAAAAGCGCAAAAGGTATGGCGGTTACGGATGTTGATGATAATGTCTTTCTTGATTTCACGGCAGGTGTTGCTGTTTGTAATACCGGACACAATCACGACGAGGTAATATCCTCAATCACAAATCAGGCAAATACGCTTATTCACATGTCTGGCGCTGATTTTTACAACCCTCTGCAAATTCAACTGGCTGAAAAACTGTCCGCAATTTGTCCGGGAGCAGGCGCAAAAAGGGCATTTTTTGGGAATTCTGGAGCAGAGGCTGTAGAGACTGCGTTTAAACTGGCGCGCTATCACACAAGACGACCAATTGTCATTGCCTTTTACAACGCCTTTCATGGAAGAACCATGGGGGCACTTTCACTAACTGCCAGCAAACTAAACCAGCGTAAACAATTCCTTCCTTTAATTCCAGAAGTTATTCATGTCCCTTATGCGTATTGTTATAGATGTCATTATGGTTTAACTCCAGATAAATGTAATATGGCTTGTGTTACATGGATAAGGGAAGAGTTGTTTAAGACAAAAGTTCCACCAGAAGACGTGGCGGCGGTTTTTGTCGAAATTATTCAGGGAGAGGGTGGATACGTTGTGCCTCCTAAAGAGTTTCATAAGGCATTATATCAGTTGACGCGCGATTATAATATCCTTTACGTTGCAGATGAGGTGCAATCAGGCATGGGAAGAACAGGCAGGATGTTTGCTTCAGAGCATTTTGATATAATTCCCGATATAATTACCATTGCCAAGGGTATTGCATCAGGGCTGCCTTTGTCTGCTACCGTTGCTTCAGAAAAGATAATGAATTGGGTACCGGGCAGCCATGCAAGCACATTTGGTGGAAATCCCGTTGCGTGTCAGGCAGCGCTTGCAACGATCAAGATTCTTGAAGAAGGTCTCATAGACAATGCAGCTAAACAAGGCGCTTACATGA
>JAHFOX010000076.1 GCA_023261445.1 Planctomycetota bacterium | reverse complement strand
ATTACATTTAAGCGTTCGGGGCAACCCTGCAGAGAGACGGTTGACCTAACAATATTTTTCTAATCAACGTATTGCTGTTCCTTAATCAACGTCCTCACAGGATTTCTTAACTGTTACGGGCAAGGTTGCTTCCAAATTGCCAGCCTTAAAGGTAACCTCTACAGTGCCTTTTTTCCTTGCCTTTATCTTAAACTCGACCAAACCGTTGGCGTCTGTGGTAGCACTTTTTGGCGAAACCAATATACACTTTTTACCTGCTTTATTTATTATAGCCGTAATTGTCTCGCCTGTCACTCCGCAATCACCGCTACTTGCCGTTACATACACATAACCTGTTCTATATTTCAGGCATAAAGGCATCTCCTGTTTTTCTACTATTAATGATGTGGCTTCACACGGAGACGTTCCGGTTTCATTTTAAATACGACCCGCCGTAGTCTTTGCAAGCATACTTGCAGGCAAATGCTTCTGTAAAAACACCCCCAGTTTCCGATACAATTCATTCTCACGGGAAATCTCAAATATAGTATCCCCGCATGCGGCTGTATCGTATATTTCCTGATCGAACGGAAATATGGCAGATATTCCGACGCCCAGACTGTCTAACTTCTGTTGAAGATTTGCATGGATGCCGTCTTTAGGCACACGGTTTAAAATACATAGCTTTTGCTTAATCGTAATCGGAAGCGAATCGGCTAATTTAAGGATTCTCTGCATTGTCAATGCGCCTACAATCGTTGGTTCACTTACGATCAGTAATAAATCTACGTTATTCGTTGTCCTGCGGGAGAGATGTTCCATTCCCGCCTCATTGTCTGTCACAATGAAAGGATAGGTTGTCCCTACTTTATCCAGATATTTACGAAGGAGATTATTTACATAGCAATAACACTTCGGACCTTCAGGCCTGCCCATCGTGAGAAGATCGTATTTGTCTTTCTCAATAATAGACTCCTCGATAGAATATTCAATGTATCTGTCCTTGGACATTCCGGAAAAATCCACCTTCTTTTCGACAATGTCCTCCCGTATATCCGCAATGGTGCTTTTCACGTGTAATCCGAGCAATGCACCCAAAGAAGCATTGGGATCGGCATCCACAGCAGATACAGGCTTATCAAGCTCTTCGGTAATATATCGGATAATAAGTGCGGAAAGAGTTGATTTCCCTGTTCCACCCTTTCCAGCTACTGCGATATTAAAAGCCATACATTTTCCCTCATCGCAGAGAACGCAAAAGCCGCAGAGATTTTAAAAACCTATCCTTTTCATTTTTGGTTTTTCTCTGTGCTTTCTCAGCGCACTCTGTGGTAAATTATTTTTTTATTTCTGAACTAACAACTCATCTGCAACTGATGGAAATTTTTCAATATTAGTATGGGGTAAAAAGTTCGCCGAAACGTATTCTTCCATATACTTATTGTTACACATCAGGTCGAAGTAGGTCATCTTTGATGCAATTGTCCTGGCAACTTCATAGGCATCCTTGGAGAAGAGGGACATCTTTGCGCCAATTACGGAGGTGTTCCCTACAAATTGAACTTTTGAGACAGAGATATCGGGAAGCATTCCAATCGTTATGGCGCTTCGTATATCCAGATAATTGCCAAAACCGCCTGCGAGGTATACCTGCTCGATATCCGCTACGTTCATATTCATAGATTCAAGCAGTGTGGAAATAGCCGAATAAATAGCCGCCTTAGAACGTATAAGGTTTTGAATATCAGCCTGTGTAATAACAATATCCCTTTTCGTGGCTGTTTCATCCCTGTGGACAAGTATAAACTCGTATCCATCGTCTGTCTTTCTCAAACGGTCAGTTTCTATTCCTTTCTGAAAATTTCCAGTCCTGTCAATGACTCCACTCCTGACCAGATTAGCGAGGCAATCCAGCAACCCGGAACCGCATATTCCACTCGGAGGGGAGTTCCCGATTGTTTTACAAATAACATCATAATTCTTTATAATAGTAACCTTCTCTATGGCACCCTTTGCCGCACGCATACCGCAGGAAATGCCACTGCCTTCGAAAGAAGGACCCGCAGACGCAGAGCAGCAAACCATCCAGTCCTTATTCCCCAATACGATCTCTCCATTTGTACCAATATCAATAAGAAGCGATAACGCTTCTGCTTTGTCCAAGCGAACGGCTAAAACACCAGAAGAAATATCTCCTCCAACATACGCCCCAACACACGGCAGCGTGTAAAGCAAACCATATTTATTAATTTTTATGCCAACCACATCAGCTCTAAGAGGCGGTACAAAGCTTGCAGATGGAAGATAAGGTTCCTTTCGTATGTTTACCGGGTCCAAACCTAACAAAAAATGCGTCATCACGGTATTCCCTGCGCAAA
This sequence comes from Planctomycetota bacterium, assembly GCA_023261445.1. Classification (GTDB taxonomy): domain Bacteria; phylum Planctomycetota; class Brocadiia; order Brocadiales; family Brocadiaceae; genus 2-12-FULL-39-13. Next base: position 8,325 of record JAHFOX010000076.1, on the reverse strand, counting down.
CAACCGAGTTAATATCGTGAATACTTAATTTGTTTCTTTTAACAAGAGTGGATATCAAATAATTAACATCTTCTATTAAAACCTCCTGCATAATTTCCATTGCATCGTGCTGCTCGGCATAAATAATCCTTTGAATATAGTCGTCTCCATACTTAATCTGGGAGTTGTAGGTAGCTTCAATATCAATAGTCTCTGCGGTAGACAGGTTGAGTAGATGGGCTACAACGGTGGTTGTGCCCACATCCACCGCAACGCCATAATTATTAGCGCTAACGTTTCCCGGTTGCACTTCCAGAATTTCCACAGTAGAACCACGATACCCAAGCGTCGCGGTAACCTTCCACTTACTATCTCTCAAGATAACAGGTAAATGTCTTAAAACTGTAAAATTTGTTGTCAACATTTCCAATGGAATATTGGTCTTAACCATTATACTCTGGCAGAGCCTTTCGTAATCCGCCATACTATCGTCCATGCTTGGCGGCGACAATTCCAAATATATCCTTGTAACTAACGGGTTTTGCCTAAACTGCTCTACGCCTAAACTAATGGCTGCCTGTGAACCTGGAAATTGAGGAAAATCACTGACTAAAATTTGACTTTTATCAAGTTTTGATTCTTCAGGTATTAATACCTCCAGGTCGCCCATTACCTTTGACCTGCATGCAAGGACGTATCTTTGTCTGGCTTCAGCTTCTGTAATATGGGTTGTGGGCAGACTTTCTACCTTCCCGCTACTCAGAATTACCTTACACTTACCGCAGGTACCGTCACCTCCACACAGGGCATTAATAAATAAATCTCCCATCCTCGATGCATTCAGGATAGTTTTACCTTTTTCGATTTCTACTGTTACATCGCCTGGAAGAAAGTGAACTTTATGACGTGAGTTTCCCATTATTTATGATTCAAAATATCTTTAAATAGAACTTTAGATATACACAGATAACTACCTTCCTTTTAATTTGCGCCTATCTGTGTTCATCCGTGTCCAGAATGTAAATTTCCATTATGATAAATAACATCTAAGCCCGCCATACAGTTTTCAAATAAGAAGAAAGTCCCGACGCTTCTCTGGGTCCTACCAGTATTTCCCAGCCAAGCGTTTCTTGTAACTTACCTGACATCACGGCTACCAGACCGGGAATGATAAGTTTTTTGTGCTTTACTTTAGTTTCCACCTTTGCATCAGCCATTGCCTTGGCTACAACCTTATCATTAAGTTTGTCACCAGAATACGCCGTCAATACCGAGGTTCCACCTGTATCCACTGATAATATATATGCAGGAATACGGCTGCCCTCGACTTCACCTTCAACTGTATAATATGTAAGTGAGAAGTTTGTCGTGAACATGACTGGAGAATCTTCTTTCACATCACCCACAGCATAGAGTTTCGGTTCAACCTGAATGGGTTTTTGCGGATCTGTGAATATGTTTGTCCTTGTGGTAAGCAATGGCAAAATCGCCCATGGTTCGCAGACATTAACGGCAACGATGCCCGCATATTTTAGCAAGTAAGTGCTTGCCAGTGAAATTTCCTGAAATGGATCGTCATCACAAATGAAGGCAATCATAGGAAATCCGAGTGAGCGGAAATTTTTCTTTAAAGCCGCTCGTCTCACCTTGGTCAGTTTCTGAAGCACTTCTTTTGGATTGTTACCGCTCACATCCAACACAATTTCTTCAACCCCTGCTTTTTTTGCGCGCTCAGCTAAATCTGCAAATTCTTCAAGCGTTAGGGCTGTTACTGTCATCGGGCAGTTCTTCTCTTTTGCCAAAGATGCCATTGCCTCACAATTCTGTGAATTTGCTCCGTGTATTAAAGGTTTCTTTTCAGCACAGTTCGACAGAGCAGCCTTCATATTTTCGGCAGATGAGCTACTCAAAATAATACTCAAATGTGAGCCATTGCTCACTTTCTTAGCCGCTTCTGCAAACTTTTCAGCATTGTTGCTTTTGTTAATAATTGCCACCAAGTTAATTTCAATCTCAGTGCCAACACGGGAAATTTTCAGGCTGTTAATCTTTTTTAAACGGTCGCCAAATGCCGCATCGCTCAAATCGTCATTGATGGTTACCGCCACGCCTGTTGGATGATAAAATTTCTCCTCATGCCTGAATAATACATTTTCTTCTCCAATTTCCACCTTTTTAGCGCCTGAGCCGATGGTCACGAGTTTGATTGGAGGCGCGGCAGCAGCTCCCAAGACCTTTTTAGCCTCTTCACTTACATCAGGACAGTCCGACAGGTTTGCCTTTTTCTGGGCTAATTGCATGGCAAACGCAAGACAGGTGGGACGCCCGCATTTTTTACAATTTGTTTTGGGGAGTAGTTTATAGATATCCAGTCCAGTTAGCGCCATTCTTTATAATCCTTTCGCATAAATAAATTTGCACAGCATCAAATGAAAAGCCACCCGTTTATTTTCTTTCCTAGAAAAGGATAAAGGGTGGCTATAAAACACACAGTACTTCCAGATGATATTGGGCAATTGCCATAAAATTACGTCTTCAAATCATCGCCTACTTGTATTATTTTATTAACCAGTCCATACTTTAACGCCTCTTCTGCAGACATCCAGAAATTCCTCTTGGTATCGGACTCTACTTTTGCCACAGTCTGCCCGGTCTCCACCGAAATCAGCCTGTTAATCTTTTCACGGCATTTGAGTATTTCGCTGGCTTCAATTTGAATATCGGCAGCAGTGCCATGAATGCCAGTCGAAGGCTGGTGAATAAGCATGCGCGCATTAGGCAAGCTAAACCTGTTTTCTTTTTTCGCCCCAAGCAGAATAATCACAGCGGCGCTGGCTGCAACCCCAGCACATATAGCCTTTACCTTTGGCTTAATAAAACGCATCATATCAAAAATTGCAAAACCGGCATCTGCATCCCCGCCGGGAGAATTAATAAACATTTTTATATCATCATTACTCTCTGCCTCAAGGAGTATAAGCTGCGTCATAATCTGTTGCGCTATTTTTTTACTTACTTCATCCATCACCATAATAGTGCGGGTCTTCAATAATTTCGCAAGAAAACCGCCGTTTTGCTGCTTTTCCTTTTCTTCGTCAGCACATTCGTCATTATTTAAGTGTGTTACATCAAAAACCATAAAAAACTCCGAAATTTAAAAATAAAACTAAATGAGCCGATTTTTAATACAGCCGGCATATTCTGTTTCTAGAACATAGGCGCTAAGGTTAACACAGGATGGTTTACCTTCTGCAAGTACGCCAAAACTTCCTCTTCGGTTTGAGCAACAGTTTCATCAGCTACCTTATTTACAAAATCTTCAAGGCCAAGGCTTTCGGCAGTTTTAACAAGCATTTCTCCTAATTCTTCTTTTAACGCCTTCGGCATCCATACAACACGCGCAAGACCTCCGTCTGCAGAGATAAATTTCCTACTGCTCAAATAAAACTTGCTATGCCCCATAAATCCCGGCGTTTGCAAACCGCCACCAACTGTGCCTGCCAGCGTTGAAAACTTCATACCACAAGGGGTCATTTCAGTAAAGTCACGGTCTACCACCATAATGCCATTTGTCATCGGCAACATAGCAGATATACATTCAAAACACCCGCAGCTTGTCATTGGGTCTGTCATAATGCTATATAAACTCACTTTCTCAAGCGATCTGTTCGAACCATTGTATATAAATGAATTAGTACCTTCCCATTGCCCCAGTCTATCATCAACAACTTTTCCTCTTTCTATCGGTTGGTTTGGTCCTGTTGGATTAATCTCATAACCAGCCTTCCCGTCCAGCCAACTGACAGAGCCGCACAAACCAGAACGCTCTGGCGACACAACACAGATATGGGTAGGCGCAAAACTCTGACAGAGCGTACAGCTATAAAACATATTTACCGATTCATCCGTCATGCCTTTTAACCGTGCGTCACGTTCCGCATAAGCAGTACGAACTTCTTTTAACAATCTCTCTACATCCTCTTTTTTTGTATAAAACGTCACTTGCACCTTATCCAAAATGGCACCAAAATCAGCGTGGAATTTAGCATGGATAATATTGCCTATATGTTTAATTCTGAATCCTGCTTTAAAGGCGTCCTTGCTGATACGATGACGAATAATATCCCTCTGCCCCATGTGGAATAACCCTTGAGCTTCACCAAGGAAACGATGCATCTGCCGCTCAAAAATAGGCTCAAAATCAGGCTGCATCTTTCGGCCGTACACTTCTACCATGATACCAAGAGATACGCCCGGTCCCGGCGGAATCTGGTCCAAATCAGGACCTATGACTTGTATCTTACCATCCTCAACCTCGTCAATCTCTTTGGCACATACATACTCAAAAGCCGGCGTACCCGGTCCGCCGATTTCTATTTGCATATCCTCTTTTCGAATGCGTTCACCTTCAAAGGCAGGACCATACGCTACTGGAATATCAATTTTGTGTATTGAAATCTTTAAGCCTCTAACCTCAACACATTTGTCAACAATCTTATCAACTGGAACCCTGGAAACTACGTGTTCGTAAGTGCAAACACCTGTCGGCAATATTTCTGGAATATCAATATTGGTAATTGTAGGAAAGCCGTAATTAATAGCACCTGCGGCATTCGCATACTGTTCATCTGTAACTCTTGTACCCAAAGCAAGCACAAAAGCAAAAATACGATTTTTATTATAAAGGAGATTTCTTTTGAAATCGCCTGGTGGCACATTTCCAAAGGAAAGGGCTGCTCTGTTTGCAAAACCAAGCGAGTAAACAGCTGCCGACGTCTCTTTTCCAAACGGCACCAGTCTGGTATCCCAACCCATCTGCACCCCTTTTTCAGCCAACTGCTCGGCAAAAGACACACCTAAATTGTCAGATTGAATAAACACATAAAGATTCTTCTGCTGGAGTTCTCTGGCTATCTTAACTGCTGTATCGGCGTCAGGCGCACACCCCACGATAGCTGCAAATCCAGGCGCTGTGCCATCCACAAATTCGATTCCACGTTCACGCATGATAATGTCATCTGCAGCGCCCAGCCATATCCCGTCTACAGGATGCGGTCCGATCAAATATTTACAGGCTTCGTAAATCTCTTCTGCAAATAACGTCGCCATACCCGCATCCAACGTGTGTCCTAAATAAGGAACCCAATGTTTTTCGGCAGGCAACGGAGGCAACATACTTCTTGCCAAACCCAATACATGCACACAATCTTCAAGGGTTTTTACGGCGATAGCTGTCATCGAATAAATGATGGGCAAATAGTAGGCTGTATTGGGAAATTCTACTTTACAATCACGCCCCTTCTGCGCAATTGCTTCAGACAACTTTTTATCAGCCTTATCTACAATTTGATACGCACCGCGAATGGCGGCAGAACAAATAATCTTTGACATAAAAACTTACCCCTTTAATTCTTTTTATTGATACCGTTACGGAACAGGTTTGCATTCCCTTTCTAATGCCCTTCTTTCTGCCATATCGTAAAGCTTTCTTTCCTTCTTAACATTTATGCCAAGTGCGTCTCTTTTCTTCTCTATGTGATCCATCAACATTCTGCCTATCTTCTTCAAATCCTTTTCAAAATCCCATCTAGCGCCAACCATTTCTTCCATTTCTTTGGTTAACAACCTCTGCATGTCAGGCGCGCCTGCCACAGGAGAATTCATGCCAAAAACAACGTAAATACCAGAAGCTACGAAAAATTGCCCAATAGCTATCGCTTTTTCGCTCATCCATTCCAGACAGGCGCCGGCAACCGGTAAATCGCTTATATCATTTCCAAGACCACCTTCCTTCGCCATCTCTGAACATGCAATAAGAATACGGCTGTTATCAACACAAGCGCCAGAGTGTAAAACAGGAGGTATACCCACTGCTTCACATACCTCCTTAAGACCCTTACCACATGCATCTTTCAGCTCAGGAAGCATCAACCCGCCGGAGGCACACTGACCTGCGGCGCAACCCGTTGCTACAACTAAAAAGTCATTGGCTATTAGCTCTTTTACCATACTTACGTATGATTCTTCACCCGCTTCAACCCGCGGACTCGTACAACCAGCAATTCCAACAACGCCCCGAATCCTTCCATTCATTATATTGTCATTTAAAGGCCTATAACTTGCCCTGAATCTACCACCCAACATATATTTAATTGTCTCATGGCTAAAGCCGGCGATAAGATTGGGTTCTGAAGCACTAGGTATAAATACCTTTTTATTATCGCGGTTTTTGTAATTTTCAATAGCCATCATGATAATCTTCTTCGCCGCTTCAAGCGCATGTTCATCCTCAAATTCTACATGCTCTGCCCCATGGATTTTTGCCTTTGACAGAGTTGTAACAAGTTTTGTGTGAAAGTGTTTTGCGGTTTCAGCCAATGCCTGCATTACGCATTGTATATCTACAACCATTACTTCAACTGCGCCTGTTGATATAGCGCCTTCCTGCATGGTCATGTGTCCAGCCATAGGTATTCCGTGTCTCACGAGAAGCTCGTTTGCAGTACAGCAAAGCCCTGCTACCACCAATCCCTTTGCGCCTACCGCTTTTGCCGCTTTCTCAACTTCAGGGTCGCTTGCGGCAAGAACTATAGACTCGGCAAGCTGCGGTTCGTGTCCATGAACGACAATATTCACGTGGTCTTTCTTCAAAACGCCCAGATTAGACCTCCCCTGCACTGGCTTTGGTGTGCCAAACATAATATCCTGCAATTCGGTAGCTATCATACAGCCACCCCAGCCATCTGCCAGTGACACACGCATTGCCTGTTTGGTAAGGTTACGATAATCCTGATCACCGCCCATACCTGTACGATGCATGCTTTCAGTAACTTCGCGGTCAATAGCCCTTGGAGCTATTCCTAATTTCTCCCATATCTTCTGGCGAGCTTCTGGCGCTCTCTTAAGAAATAACAACGTCCCGTAAGGTTTACCAAACTCCATCAAAGCCATTTCGCCTACTTCTTCAGCAATTTCATTTATCTTGCGGTCCTTTGTTTTTACACCAAAACACTCGGCAACCATCATAAGCTTATCTACATCCTTAATCCTGTAGCCGGGCGCTTCACCCCTTGCCGTAGACACCAAAAGATGCGCCGCAGCACGCGCATGATCTGAGTGGCAAGCAGTACCAGCTCCACTCATACGAAGATAATGCCGCGCCGCAAAAGTATTAGCATCAGCACCACAAACCCCCTTCTTCGGTCCGGGACCAAAAGGGTCTATATTACACGGACCATAATTGCAATGGCGACAGCATAACGCAAGACTGCCATACCCGCATTGTGGAAGCTGTGCATGGTACCTGTCGTACATAGTTTCCACTTTGATTTCCTTCATCCTATCAAGCATTATCTGGTCTACTGTTTTCTGTTTTTCATCCATAATTAATATTCTCCATTACCGTAATTCACGAATATCTGACAAAGCTAACATAATGCGCAGTCTAATCGGATATTCTCTACCTTGTTAAGAGTAATTGGAACGATACATTATAATTTTAAATAAATTGAAATCAAGTGAAAATACAAAGTTTTACCTGCTTTTAATACAATCCTCAAGATTGTTTTTTATTTGCCTTACTTCCGACAACAACTGGCTATTTTCGGCGTAGGCAGCCCGTCCTTCAATATCAGCATTTAGAATTCTATCGTTATAGGAAATAAACCCAAGTACTGGTATATCATCCAATCCCTTTTCAATTAAAGTCCTATGCCCATTGGAGGACACTTTATTACCCACAGCGTAAATTGACTTAAGACCTATATCGTCTGCAAGTTTTTTAACCTGAAAGGCTGTTTGAATACTTTTCGAACCGGGTTCTACTATCACAATCAGCGCATTCACTGACCTTACTGTAGCACGACCAAGATGCTCTACCCCAGCCTCCATGTCCACAATAACAACCTCGTCCCTTTGCACGATAAGGTGACTCAACAACGCTCTTAAAAAAGCGCTTTCAGGACACGCGCACCCACCGCCTCCGCGTTTTATCGCACCCAATACCATAAGCTTCATTCCTTCATGTTCCAGTGAAAGTTTTTCCGGCAAATCAGAAACTGTGGGATTAAGTGAAAAAAATTTCCCAAATTCATCTGAAGCTCCCGTACGTTCCTTTATCAAATCCTTCATCTGACTGATCGGCACTATATCCGATACGTTTTTAATACCCATTGTTGCTGCCAAATTAGATACTGGATCTGCATCTATCGCAATAACCTTTTTTCCGTTCTCCGCAAAAATCTTTGCAAGCGTGGCTACGAATGTCGTCTTCCCAACGCCGCCCTTGCCAGAAACAGCAATTTTCATAAATACAATATCCCCTGATTTTTCCCCAAATATATTTTA
>JAHFOX010000075.1 GCA_023261445.1 Planctomycetota bacterium | reverse complement strand
TCATCGTTATACACTAATGCATTGAAATCGTGTTGATCTATGATTATTTTTGCGCGGTGTCGTTTCTTAGATACACCAATCTTTAGATTTTCACAATCTTTAAGTGAGGAAGCTTTACCTTGATATTTTCCTCCAAAACTACGATTGCAATCAGCGCATGTGATTTCTAAGCATATAGTACCCCAGCTTTGCTGTGGTATATGTTCCACTGTAATTTGCTTCTTTATTATTGCTTCACGAGGAAATTCACGCCAACAAATGGGACAGCGGATACCTTGAACTTTAGGGTTGACTGCTTGACGACTTCTTTCTGCCTCGTCAAAAAGCATAGTTAATTCATCCTGTTTTTTCATTTATCTTTCCAAATTTAATGATGAATGAAATTCGTAATTATAGTCTCATTACACAAGCCCAAAAAGTTTAAGGCACTGATTAAAGTCGTCAGGGATGTCTGCTGTGACTGATACTGTCTTTTGAGTGTATGGATGGGTAAAGGATATCTGATAAGCGTGTAGCATCTGTCTTCTGATTTGCCTCAGTAGCTGATTTTCAATTGGTTTGCGATTATATTCTGTTTCTCCAATAACAGGATGTCCTATAGAGGCGAGATGAATCCTGATTTGATGCGTTCTGCCAGTTTCAGTATTTACTTCCAGATATGATGTGTCTCTTCCTTTTTTCAGCAGTCTAACGTGTGTTACAGCTTTTTGTGTGTTAATTGGTTTATCTATTGTAAAGGTTTGTTTGCTAAGAATACCACTTACAATAACCCTGTAAAACTTTTTAATAAGTTTTTTTTTAAACAAGGTTTTCATGCGCTCAAAGGCATCCTTGTTCGTTGCAAAGATAACAACGCCAGAAGTATCCTTGTCCAGCCTGTGAACGGCTTGTATATGATTATTATTAAAGTATTCTCTCATGCTGTTTTCTACGCTTTCAGGCCCGTTTGTTAAAATGGCAGGAGGTTTTGAGACGATTAAATAATGGTCTTCTTTGAATAATATATCATCTTGTTGAATTTTTAGCAGTTTTGTTTCTTTTGTAACAATCTCAACTATATCCCCTTTTTGTATTTTATATGAGGCAATCCAGATACGTTTTTTGTTCACGAAAACCAGCCGTCTGTCAAGAAGTAGTTTTGCCTTGTTTTTGGAAATAGTTAGTTTATTGGCAATGAAATTCAATAACGTATGTATATCGTCTTTATGTGTGAGTGTGAATTTTTTGATAGGCATTTGTTGTTTTTGGATTTTTTGTTATGTGTTTAAAAAATATTTGTAAGCATTACGTATCAGATATACCAGAATTGGAATGAAATAACAAAGGAATAAAATTTACATAAAGTAGTTGACAGTGCGTTGTGCTCATCATATAAATTTAGATGGTTTGACTTGGAGCTGAAAGCTGATTATAGGAAATTCTTGGGGTAATAAAATGGGTAGCGTATATCACTTAGACCTTGACAGTAAGAAAATTCAAGGAGCAAAGATTGCATTGTTGCCTGGAGACCCTTTCAGGTGTCAAATTATTGCCGAAGCAATTTCAGATGTCTATAGAACGAACAATCGAAAATTAGCATGGAAGAGGGAATTTTGCACCTATCTGACTGAAATAAAAGGCAGAAAAATTCTTATTACATCTACCGGGATAGGCGGACCATCAACATCAATTGCCGTTGATGAACTGGCACAACTCGGCGTTGGCACGTTCATCAGAGTGGGGACGACGGGCGCAATTCAGGATTATATAAACATTGGCGATGTTGTTATCACATCTGGTTCTGTGCGACTTGATGGTGCATCAACACATTATGCGCCCATTGAATATCCTGCAGTTGCCCACTATGAGATACTAAATGCGCTTATAAAAGGGGCAAAAAAAACAAAAGTAAAATATCATGTGGGCATAACAGCATCTTCAGCTACCTTTTATCCCGGCGAGGAAAGGAGCGATTCGTTCAAACAATATATACTCAAAAGGTTTCAGGGCGCGACAAAGGAATGGCAGAATCTCAATGTGTTGAATTATGAAATGGAATCTTCAACAATCTTGACGCTTGCTGCTACGATGGGACTCAGGGGAGGATGTATAACAGGCGTCGTTAATAAGGTGGGTATGGGAAAGATAACAAAGAAAGACTTAAAGAGTGGGGAAGAGAATGCGGTAAAGGCCGCAGTATTTGCTTTAGAGAACCTAATATAAACGATATTCTTTACGGAAAAAATCTTCAAGAGCCTTTCAGCGTATTCTCATTCATACATCTTTAAGTATTAATGCCTCTTTTTTTGCCGGTTTTAAACCCATCCAGTCGGGGCATAATAATATATGCCAATAAAGAAGTTTGGAGTATATCATCAGTCGGTAACGCAGTTTTTGGTTTTGAAATAATACGAGTAGATTACCTACCCCGTTTGCCCCTAAATTTAATATAATCTTTACCAGATATAATGTTCTGAACGTAATATATAATAGGATGGATTTGTTTTTTCTAAAAAAGATATAAAGCGAACGGCAGTACTCAACCTGAGATTGCCATGGCGCCAGCTTCTTACTCTCTCCGCCAAGATGGATGACCCTTGCATCTGGCACATGGTATATCTTCCAGCCAGCCTTTTGCATACGATAGCACCAGTCTGTCTCCTCGACAAAGAAAAAATAATCCTCGTCTAATTTACCTACCTGCTTTATGGCATCATTTCTGATTATGAGACATGCTCCAATGACTGATTCAACTTCTAAAGGACGAGTTATTATCTGTTTCTTGCTTGGATATTTAGAAGGGAAAAGAAATCGTAATAGACTCTTATTAAGAAGCTCCGTTGCAAGGGTAGGGTAATTATCAAAACTATGCTGAGGGGTGCCATCTGGTTTTTGAAGCTGTGCCCCGGCAAGTCCAATATCTTTGTGTTGCTCTAAAAATGAATGTAATATGTGAATGGCGTTTTTTTGTAATATTGTATCCGTGTTTAGTAAGACACTGTATTTTGCAGTGTCCTCATTAATGGCTTGATTTACAGCCGCCGCAAATCCTCTGTTCTCTGAGTTTTCTATGACCAGAACTTCCGGAAATCGTTCATGCACGGCTTTAACACTGCCATCCTTAGAGCCGTTATCTACCACGTGCATTTGATAACTGAGGTTAGTAACAGTCGCATAAATAGAGGCTATGCAATCTATTAGTAATTGTTTTGTATTCCAGTTTACAATGACAAAATTCAAGTCGAACATGAGTGTAGTAATCAAATATACATCAATTTACAAGACTCTCTGTAACCGCAAATTTTTACCTCTTGCCGTTACAAACCATTGTATTGAGATTGTTTTTGTAATGAACTTGTTTGGTTGTGGTTTGGCCTGTTGCGAATAAGAACGAATAATATTCCAATAATATACCAAAGAAACACAGTATCTGGTTTTCCCCACACACAATCTGTAAAACTGTGTGAAAGAATAGAAATGAGACTTGCTGTAATACCTATCAAAAGAGCCTTTTCATATTCTACATTTAAATAGCGCCATGCTTTTGTGATTGCGTAAAATATAGTTGTAAACATCCACAAGAACGTCAACAACCCCATAACCCCAGTTCCAACACATATATTCAGGAAATCATTATGCGCATTGGATAATCTATCAGGCATTTTGATTTTATTCTTTTCTTTTGCCTTTTTTTTCTTCTTCTTTGGCTGTGTAGGGATTGGCTCATTTTTTGTTTGTTTTTCTGCGTCTCTTATTTTCTGCCCATATTGTTGATAGGCGTTTCTAAAAACCCTACTGCTAGGGCCAATGCCTAACAAAGGATGATCTCGAATCATAGAGATTGATGCCTTCCAACACAAAACGCGTTCTCCAAGGATTTCTTCTGTAGTAAAATATTTATTAATCTGCGTAATAGTTTTAGCATGGGCAAAGAATTTAGAAGGCAGAAAGAAAAAACATATTGAGCACACTCCGACAAATATCAACATTAACAACTTCTTTTTAAAAGCAAAACCTATAAAAAACATCGAAACCAAAATAGCCATCCAACTGGTTCGGTTCATTGTTAAAATCAAGGAAAAACTACACATGGACGCTAAAAGAGCAAGAGATAGACGGATTAATATATTCTTGTACCAAAACAACAGGCATACGGTAATGGGCAATAATAATGATATATATCTTGCCATTTTGGAGTGATATTCAAAGGTGGCTACAAGTCTTCCAGCATTAATAGCTAATCCTGTGTAATATCCATACAATCCGTATGCGCAGACCAAAGCACATGTAATGAGCATAGCTTTTACGATTCGTTTTACTTGTTCCGTACTGTGAATAGTATTAACCATGCAAAAAAAGATAATAAAATATTGGAAATATTCATGAAGAACTGTTTCAAGATTTGATTTGATATGGACCGAATGAAATGAAGCTATCATTGAACACAAAAGATACGAAAGGATAGGAATATCAATGGCTGTTCTGTTAAACAATACCTTCTTTTCAATTTTTATCCTAGTTACCCAACATCCAATCATGGTGAGAAGGCACAGTAATTTAATAATTTCAGCGCCAAATGGGAAAAAAGAGTGAATAAAAAAGTAGGCAATAAAGGCGTATTCTGAAATTTGATCTGTATAGGTTACAATATGCTTGTTCATGATAGATTATTTAACCTCGCTTTAGCCAAATAAAATCTACCTCGAAGGTATAGAAAAAAACATTGTATATAAATAGTATCTTATCGTTCTGAAATTTAATAGATTATACTTTAAAGATAAGTAAAAATTTTCAAGTGCCAAGGCTTTATTTCCTGTTCTCAAATAATGTCTCCCGACCTTAGCATGGTGTGAAGCCAGCCGTCTTTTATAAAGTTTATCGCTAATACCATTTCCCTCGTCTTTAAAACTATTATACGTTTTATCAATTATCACTTTCTGATATTTTAAAACGTTATCCCTGTTTTTGCTCAAGGAATGAGGGTTATGCCTGTATTTAACAAGCGGTTTATTTATTCCTGCAACTTTGAAATGATATGCGATCCGTAACCACATATCCCAGTCTTGACAATTAAGGAGTTGTTCATCGAATATGCCCGTTGTTCCGAATACTTCCTTTCGTACCACCACGGACGAAGTAGTTATAAAATTCTGTTCAGAAAATAATTGAATGAAAATGTTGCCCGATGGCAACCTTGTTCTTGAACCTTCGTCAAGTTTATTTCCATTATTATCTATGTTTATATGTCTTGAATAAACCATACTGATGTCAGAGTGCATTTCTAGATATTCTACGTCCGTTTGTAATTTTTCGGGCAACCAAAGGTCGTCCGCATCAATAAAAGCTATATACTTACCTTGAGATGATCGGATACCTAAATTTCTTGCTACATGAGCTCCCTTACTTTGATGATAGTAAATGTATTTTATCCTCTGCATAAACGGGGTTAAAACTTCTTTTGTATTATCGGTAGAACCATCATCCACAACAATAATTTCATAAGAATGATATGTTTGAGATAAAATTGATTGGATTGAATGCAGTAAGAAATGAGCGCAATTGTATGTGGGTAATATTACGCTTACAAGTGGTAAATTGTCAGCCATGACATTATATTCCTTTTATGGCATTAATAAATTTTGGGATAGTTGCCTCTAGTGAATATGATAATTCTGCTGTTTTTTTGCCTTCAAGCCCTATGCGGTTACGAATAGATTTATCTTTAATAAGGAAGGCTATCTTTTCCACCCACTCTTCAATGGATACTGCAAAAAACCCGTTAATACCTTCTTTAATAATTTCATTATGCACACCTACAGGAGAACAAACAACTGGAATTCCTACGGAGAGATATTGTAATAACTTTGTTGCGCATTTACCTTTTGTCCATTCATGATTGGGTAATGGCGCCAGACCAATATCAATATCCTGTAAATCAGAGTTTTCGTCCTCTAGCGTCCACGTCTTTTTGATAACTGGCATTTTATTGCAATCAAAGAAATCATTACAAATAATCTTAAGCTCTATATTTTTGTATTGGCTTGCTAAATGGTCAAAGGCTGGCGTTAATTCCTTTAAAAACAGGAGCGAGGACTTGCTTCCTATCCAACCAATAGTAACCATTTCCTTTTCTTTGTTAAAATCTTTAGTTGTGTATTTGTTTGTATCAATTGCGGTAGGTATAATGACTATATTCTTATTATAAGGCATGGCTTGTGATTTTAAATATTGATTGCCGGCTATAACTTGATTGCTATACCTTATCATCCTGGCAAAAGTTCTTTGCCTTTTAAAAGATCTCCCGCCGCCGTCCACCGGACTTTTAAACATAACGGCATCATCGAAATCATATATTATCTTAATATTCTTCCTCTTAAGATACCAAAGCTGCCAATGCCAGAGCCGTTTTTTCTGAACGAACAGTGTATTGTAGTCTTGAATCTCAGAGAACAGTTTCATCCACTTGCGGAATGAATCCGGAAAGAGAGCAACTTTCGACTCTATTTGTGATTCTTTAAGATAGGGAATGTATTGTAATACCCTGTACCTACTTGCAGGATGATCCCACTCTTGTATAAGAAAGTAAACCTTTTTCATATTGTAGACGAAACCACGGATTACACGGATTTTTGTTTGTCTGAGAAATCTCTGTAATTTATGTTTTTGCAGTCCATACGTGTTTGCGTTTTATACTTAACTGGATAATTGCTTTTAAGATCTGTTTGTTTTCTGTATTAAGATTTCTCATGCCAGAGTATATCTGATAGAATCTTAATCTATCAGTATATGTAATACAGTTTGGTATGGATGCATTTAATTGAGACAGATTTTTAACCATTTCCTTGATTGTTATTTTTTTATTAAAACGTACACGATCCAAATCCAAATAAGAAAAGTCCCAGCTATCTTGTGATTCCATAATCATGATATTATTTGCCTTTAAATCGGCGTGGTAAACGTCAGAATCGTGTAATTGCCTGAAAGATAGTGCCAAATGAAATATAAAATTTTTTTTCATACGGCGGTTAATTTTACCATTAGGGTTTTTAAACTTTTCGGCAACGTATTTATTGCACGGCGAGCAGTTAGAAATGTCATCCATAATAATAAAACTTTTCTTTATGATAAAGGGTCTTTTTTCTTCAAATAATGCGATGGGTTTAGGTGTCTTTATGTTTAATGTTAATAAACCGTGTGCGGCAAACCATGCCTTTCGCCCAAGGGAGTTATGAAAGGCATATAAAAATCGCTTTAAATGAGATGGATATTTATATTCTTTTATGCACACACTTTTAGTAGTTTCATCAGATACTGGAAGGCAAGTAATGCCTATTTTAGAGGATGTTTTAATTACGTTATCAAGCCTTTCATTTAAAGACATAGTGTGTTTGTTTATTAAGGCAACAAGTGTGTTTACATCATATTCTCTTCGCATATTTATAGCGTATTCATTGTGTGTTGTAATTTTAAATACATCATTATTTTTAAGACACTTACTTGTTCTGCTGTGCCACAGTCGGTTTTTAATCTTGTGTATTTTATTAAAAACCATTTCACGGAATATTTGTCTGTCTTTGTAGTCCGCTGTCTGATTTGTATAGTTGTTTATCATTTTTGTTATTTCTTCATTTGTGCAGACATCTGTAACAGAATATAACAATCGAGCCATTTCCCGAATCCTTCGGGGCAAAGACACTATTTTTCTAAATTTTGCACGGCTAAGATCGAGCAGGTAAAATAAGGCAATGTTATTTATATCTGTAAGTATATTTTCAGCATGTAGTTCCCCGTGAAAAAGGCCTTTGTCGTGTAACGTTCTGATATAGGAAATAAGATTAGTTAATAAAGTGTTTTTATTTGGTATCTCATAATCTGCCGAAGGTTGTTGAATATTAACTAGCATTTCTTTTATTGACAAACTATTTGGTATTGCTTTAGAAATTATAAAACATTCTATAAGCATTCCAAAGCATCTCTTTTCCCCTATTGCTATGGGTTCTGCCGTAAGGAGGCGATTTTTAAGCAGTCGGTGGCTTTGATTCCATTCTCTTTGTGCCTTTGATGCTAGGAAAAATGATTTGAAGATGTCCATATTGTGTTTAGTTGTATATTGTTTTATATAAAAGGATTCTTGTTTATAATTGTATTTTAATACTTTTTTAAAAAGTCCTTTGCGTATTATTTCACAATTTTTCTCTGTATCTATGGAAGCTGATATTTCTTTTAGTGTGTCCAAAAATGTGTCTTTGACAAGCCATCGAATATCATTAATTACATAATATTTTTCTTTTTTCTTCATAACCAGAAGCTTTTATAGATTGATATTTAGCACTTTTTTATAAACGCTTAGAGTTTTTTCAACATTAGCTTCAAAAGAATACATTTCCGATTTTTGTCTCGCGGCAGAACCCATTTGTACTCTTGTTTCTTTTTCCAATAGTACATTGATATGGTTTGCTATTTCTTTTGCGTCAATTGGGTGGTTGATGATAAAACCATCTTTGCCGTGCGCTACGATTTCAGATACACCGCTGGTCTTACTGACAATGACTGGAAGTCCCGATGCCATTGCTTCAAGACAGGCAGTGCCAAATGCGTCGTATTCACTAGGGAAGACGAAAATATCTCCTGCTGCATATATTTCCTGGACATTTTTGCATACACCAGCAAAGGTTAGTCTGTCAGCAATGTCTTTTTCTTTTGCAAGTTTTTGATATCCTTGTGCTTTTCCTCTCCCTGCAACAAGCAGTTTTATCTTTTTGTGCCTGTCTATTAAGGATAAAGCGTCTATAACATGCGTTAAACCTTTCCTCTTAAACCCTGAACCAACAAACAGCAAAAGAACTTCGTCTTTCTCAATGGCATATTTTGCTCTTATCGAATTCCTATAACTGTGCCTGTTTTGCGGTGTAAATATACAAATATCTACACCATTATGAATAACTTCTATGTCGTTTGCAGGTAAATTATAGTGGTGCATGATTTCTTTTTTGCATTGTTCTGAAATACAGGTTACCTGTTTGTAGAGTTTTCTTTTAAAAACAATTCTTTCTAAAAGCAAGAGACTAAAGTGTCTTGGATTAAGGCACATGATGATTCTACCAATCATAAATCGCATCAAAGGATAGGTATGTATCATATAGTCCCAGTGACATCCACCGCCTACTCTGTAAATGTCTTGAGATAACGTTTGTGTAAAACCATGGATAAGATCAAATTTTATCCCTGTATTTTTGAGGATTTTAGGGGCGTTTACAGCAAATGTCCAATATTTTAATGGAGACCAGAAGGCAATGGTTGGAACATGGTGAAAAATTAATCTATTAGTTTTGTTTGAATCAGAGAGTGGTAAATCTTGATTTTGATTGAATTGGTGTGCAAATATATGAACTTCATAGCCACGTTCAAGGAGGTGTCTGGATAGGTCAAATACATACCTCTCCACTCCGCCCTTTTCTCTTATAAACTGGTATAACATAAGTGCTATCTTCATTGTAAATTACTAATAACTGTTTATTTTTAAATGAATACAAACCTTATTCGCATAGTCAAGAATTTTAACGCTGTTGAAAATCATAATTTCTTCTTATTGAACAAAAAAGGGTTTTCCAATACCTTAATGATACTGAAAAACCCTTTAAATTTTTGAAACACTAAATTTTTTCAATATTACGATTTTTTATTTTTTGCCTTTCCTTTTGCCTTAGGTTTAGGTTTCGAAGCTGTTTTTGGCTTTGGTTTTGACTTTGGCAGTGATTTCGCGATCGTTTTGGACTTGGTAGTTGTCCTTACTTTTCCAGCAAGAATCTGTTCTACCTCTTCACGGTCGGCATCCATAATGTATCTTATTCCCGTTACTTCTGTTGCATCACGAGTTAAGGTTACGATATCGTTTCTTGTCAAGTATTCCAATGCAAACTTCCTGGAGCCGCACATTAATTGTCGCAGGCCCTGAGATAAACGTTGATAATATGAATAAACCCCTATTGCCCCGGCTGGTACTTCTTTGCCACTGGAACCAAATAGTCTTTTTATCTTGGATGCCAATACAAAAACTTCGTCAATCGCTTTGCCATAAGGTTCGATAATTTTGTCAATTGCGTTTTTGCTAATTTGTTCAGCGACTAGTTTTCCAACATGCGCTGCGCAAAGTGGTGAGCGTGCCATCCCAACAGCCTTGACATAGGGTGCGCCAAGCGCCAATGCCTTGAATATATCATCTTCAAATGCAAATCCGCCCGCAAGTATAACATCTGGAACGTAATGCCCCTTTGATGCCAATTTATGTATATAATTATAAGTGAGAGAAGCAATATATAAGGTCGGTATTCCCCATTCGTTCATCATATGCCATGGGCTCATGCCTGTTCCGCCGCCAGCGCCATCAACCGTCAACACATCAACTCCAGCAATAGAACAATAACGAACTGCCCTTGCCAGATCGGCTGGTCTGTAAGCGCCGGTCTTTAAGAAGACATATTTTGCGCCTGCTTTTCTTAGCGCTTCAACCCTTTTTATAAACCCCTCCTCATTGACCATTCCAACCCTGGAATGTCTTTCAAATTCTTTAAATGCCTTACCAAAGACAGAGGCTACGTTATTATCATAAGGGTCAGGTAATACAATATAACCACGATCCCTCAACAATCTTGCCTTTTCCAGGCTATTAATCTTGACTTCTCCGCCGATGTCTTTGGCGCCTTGCCCCCATTTCATTTCTACAGCCTGAACGCCTAATTTATTTATACCATATTCCAGTACACCTAGTCGGCTGTCTTCAACATTTTCTTGCATTACAATGATTCCGTAACCATCTTTTTGCCAG
>JAHFOX010000011.1:35014-38616 GCA_023261445.1 Planctomycetota bacterium | reverse complement strand
AACAAGGGCTTTGCACTCGGCACCCAGAAGCGGTACGGCGAGGCGATTGAAGAATTCAAGAAGGCCGTAAAAACCGATGCTGACTTCGCTTATGCCTATCATAATATAGCCCACTACCTTTGGTGGCAAGGTAAATATAAGGAGGGCTTGGAGGTATGGAATAATGCCCGTAAGGCGTACGAAAAGACATTACAAAAGGAAAAAGACTCCAAAAACGCCGACTATTTTTTCAATTATGGACTTGTGTTGCATGAAGTTTTTCAAGAATTGGACAATGCGGAGGGGATTTATGAAGAAGGCCTGAAAATTGATCCTAATCATGTGGGTATTTTGATGGGGTTCGTTAACCTGTATCTTGAAAAAAGGGACGTAGGTGTTGATGAGAGAACTACGGCTTACTGGAAGGCACGAGAAAATTACCAGAAAGCCGAAGGTATATTAAAAGAAAATCTCAAGAAGGCGGAGGATGCGCCGACTCTCCTCCAGTTAGGAAGGTTGTACCTCACTATGGAAGATTACAAAGAAGCGGAGACTAATCTGCTGAAAGCCGTGAAAAAAGGCAAGGAATTGGCTGATGCGTATGCTAATTTAGGAACTTTATATATGCGCAAGGAAGATTTCAAAAAGGCCGTCCGGCATTTTGAAGATGCCCACAGGAAAGACCCGGACGACCTCACGATATGGAGCAATCTGGCAAATGCATATCTCAAGGTGAATCAGAAGGAAAAGGCTGAAGCAGAATATAAAAAAATATTGGGCATTACCCAGAACCACGTAGAATCACACATCGGATTGGGAGAGGTCTATACAACCATGGGCGAGAAGAAGGGGGACGAAGATATGTGTGATCAGGCCATACGCCACTTTACTGAGGGTATAAGGATAGCAGATTCGGGAGTGGGTTCTAAAAAGCTTAAGAAAAAAGATCTTGCTGCTGTGCTTTATTCAAGGGGCTATGCCAGGGTGAAACTCTATGAGTCTTTACCCATGAGGGATAAGGATGAAAGCCTATTAGATAAGGCTAAGGAAGATTTTGAGGAGTGTTTCAACAATGACCCAGATTATCACAAGGCAGGACGGGCAGTAGAAAAATTAGAAAAGAGGCGCAGCCATGTCTTTTCCCAGCGGTTTGCGGAAAAAGTCGGTCCATGGGTTATTTTTGGCTTTTCATTAATTGTTTTTATTTTTAGCCAGTGCAAGTTCTTTTTTGATATACCGACGATACCTAATAATATAGCGAAGGTATCACCTGCTGGGGATAATACGAAAGTATCATTTACTGATACTATAGGTAGAATAAATACTGGGTACTATGTAACCCTGACCTTCGGGTCGATTATCTTTATGGTAGCAGGGCTTACCCTCCCGCAGCTATTGAGGCTGAAGGTTGCAGGCATAGAGTTGGAAAAAAGTTCGGTGGGTCAGATAACGACCTCAACAAGCCTTGGGATTAGCAAGTAGGCGGCAATAGTAAAGACAGTATTTCGGGGTGTATGTAAGGCTTATGCTGATGAGGCTTAAAATTTAAACTTGACATTAAAACCATGTCAGGTAAAATTTACATTTATTAATTCTAAGTTTTATAAGTGCGAATGAGTTGTTTTTGTTGATTGACTGCTTTTATGAATAAAGTCGCAACAAATAAAAAATTTAGATTTTATTTAACATTCTATTACTTTAGATACTATCGAAAAGCGGGGGGTTCTTAGGGTTCGATATTACCATGAGTGAATGTTGATATATTGCCCTAAAACCGTTTGTTTTAGGGTTTTTTTTTGTCCACAATTTTGGTGGAGGTGCAGCTAATGATTATCGTAATGAAGGCCGATTCTACAAAAAAAGATATTAATCACGTTCTTGAAAGTGTAGAAAAGGTCGGCTTAAAGGGAGTTTTATTACAGGGAACGAACCGAAACGTAATTGCAATTATCGGTGATGAGCGTATATTACCTGCCGATTTTTGGGATGTTTTGCCCGGCGTAGAAAAGTCCGTCCCAATTCTTGCGCCGTATAAACTAGCCAGTAAAGAAGGAAAGGATTTTAAAACAATTATTCATCTTAGTAATGGCAAAAAAATCGGTGGAGAACATATTGCCGTTATAGCAGGACCATGCGCTATAGAGAGTAAAGAGCAAATCGTTGAAATTGCAAAAAGAGTCAGAGATGCTGGCGCTGTTGCACTGCGGGGCGGGGCGTTCAAGCCACGCAGCAATCCTTACACCTTTCAGGGACTTCAGGAGGAGGGACTCGTACATCTGGCGCGCGCTCGTGAGGTATCGGGTCTGCCCATTGTTACGGAGGTGCTTACCCCTGAGCATGTAAAATTAGTGAGTAAATATAGCGATATATTACAAGTCGGAACACGTAACATGCAAAACTTCTTACTATTGCGCGCAGTGGGAGAAGCCGGCAAGCCAGTGATTTTAAAGCGTGGGATGTCCGCTACTGTTGAAGAGTTTCTCCTGGCGGCAGAATACATCCTAGCACAAAACAATCCCAATGTTATTCTATGCGAAAGGGGCATTCGGACCTTTGAGACCTTTACCCGTTTTACACTATCGCTGAGTATCGTTCCTCAACTTAAGGAAATGACTCATCTGCCTGTTATCGTAGATCCCAGTCATGGAACAGGGAAAAGGAGCCTTGTTAATCCAATGTCCAAGGGTTCGATAGCGGTGGGTGCCGATGGTTTGCTGATTGAAACCCATCCGGAACCTGAAAAATCATTTGTGGATGGACCACAAACAATTACCCTCGAGGCATTCGACCAGTTAATGCAGGAACTAAAACCCGTAGCCGAGGCTGTTGGAAGAAAAATATAAACATACTTTGGTATAGAAAAGGTAAAACCCCAGATTACAATGGACACAAACAAGATAAAGGGGAAAAGGATTTTTAAAAAGTTTTTTCTCAGTGTTCTGTGGTAAAAGGTCTTAATGTGAGAAGAAAAGATAAAGAAATAACTGATAAGAATGAAATAGAGAACATTCTTACAACTGCCATGGTCGGAAGGCTGGGGACATGCGCCGATGGGATTCCATATATAACACCAATGAACTTTACTTACGACGCGGAAGCTTCCAAAATATTCCTCCACTGTGCAAATGACGGTAGAAAGATCGAAAATATTAGAATTAATCATAACGTTTGTTTTGAGGTGGAAGAAGTTACAAATGTGCTTGTTAAGCAGCCCACCTGTGCTTCTTCCGTTGCTTATAGATCCGTAATCTTGTTCGGTAATATAAAAATACTTACCGACCTCAATGCAAAGAACGAAGCCCTTCAGAAGCTTGCCAATAAGTATGCGCCTCAGAACCCCAAAGTCTCGTTCACTGACGTAATGCTGAGTAAAACAAATGTGTTAGAAATAGAAATCAAAGAGATGACAGCAAAAAGAAGCCCAGTTAAACCTGCGATTACAGACCCATCAAAAAAATAGACTATTAGAAAGGCAATATATTTATGGAGATTACACCATCAAAGAGATTACAGTCAATTGGTGCGTATGCTTTTGCAGAAGTAGATAAAGAAGTTGAAAGATTGAAGTCGCAGGGGATTACTCCTATTGATTTCGGAGTAGGCGACCCTACCGTGCCGACTCC
>JAHFOX010000011.1:0-34914 GCA_023261445.1 Planctomycetota bacterium | reverse complement strand
GCAAAAGAAGGAGTTATCGTTTTTAATTCCTTTTCCAAGAGAAGCGCTATGACGTGTTACCGTGTTGGCTGGGTAGCAGGCGATAAACAAATAATTGATATATTCAAAAAGGTAAAAACAAATATTGATTCTGGTACTGCAACGTTTGTGCAAGACGGAGCGATTGCCGCCCTCAGCGACGAGACTCACGTAGAGAAGATGCGAACAGAATATAAGGTTAAAAGGGATTTGCTAGTTAATGCGTTTAAACGTATCAAACTGCCAGATTGTACCCCGGAAGCAACAATTTATCTATGGCAGAAGGTGCCACAAGGCATGACTTCTGTTGATTTCGCCAAGAAATTGCTTTCTCCTGATATCGCTATTGTCACAACACCGGGGGCATGGATTAGCGATAAGACTGAGAGTGGATTAAATCCCGGCGAAGGCTACGTGCGGTTTGCGCTGGTGCCCAGTGTAAAAAATACCAGAGAAGCAGCGAGAAGGATTAAAAAAATATTGAGAAAGATTTTATAAACGCAACCGTAGATTTCTCAGATTACACAGATAAATAAAAACTAAGGAACATTTCATGAAAAAGCGGTTATTCAGCGGGATTCAGCCCAGCGGCGATGTGCATATTGGTAACTACTTAGGTGCCATTAAGAACTGGGTGCGAATGATAGAACAGTACGAGTGTATCTTTTGCATCGTTGATTATCATGCAATTACCATTGAATACGAACCCAAAGAGATGCAAAGGCGTATTCTCAATGCGGCGGCTGTCAATATTGCGGCTGGTCTTGACCCCAATAGGTGCATAATTTTTGTCCAATCTCATGTGGCAGAGCACACAGAACTCGCATGGATATTAAACACGATAACTCCTATGGGTCATCTTGAACGAATGACCCAGTTTAAAGACAAGGCAAAACAGCACAGGGAAAATATTAATGCGGGATTGTTCACATATCCCGTTTTGCAGGCTGCGGACATCTTGCTATATAAAGGCAAAGCTGTACCCATTGGCGAAGATCAGGTACAGCATATTGAACTTGCAAGGGAGATTGCCAGAAAATTTAATATGAGATACGGAGAAACGTTCCCTGAGCCACAGGAAGTTCTTTCTGAAGCCCCACGAATTATGGGACTCGATGGAAAGACCAAGATGAGTAAGAGTCTTGGAAATTACATTTCGCTGGTAGAAACTCCAGAATCAATATGGAAGAAACTATCCACGGCAGTAACAGACGAGAATAGAAAGAGGCGCACCGATCCGGGCAATCCTGAAATATGTAATCTTTTCACCTTGCATAAGCATTTTTCTAAAAAAGAACAGATTGATCGCATCAATGTAGTGTGCCGTTCTGCCGAGATTGGCTGTATCGAATGTAAAAAGATTCTATCCGAAAATATTGTTGAGGCGTTAACCCACATCCGTTGTAAGTATGAGCAATTGATTAAGAATTCTGATCAGTTGTCGGATATCTTACATGCAGGCGCTAAAAAATGTAAAGATATTGCAAATAGCACAATGGCAGAGGTAAAGAAGAAGATGGGGTTAGTGTAACCAAAACAACATGAGAACACCATAAAAAAGTCTAAAGATGGATTATTTTGCAAAAAATATAATATCTATATTAAAGGAAGAAACACACCTAAAAGAAGACGAGATAGAAAATCTTATTGAAATACCGCCTGACATCAAGATGGGCGATTACGCATTCCCCTGTTACAGCCTTTCAAAAGCTCTTAAAAAAGCCCCAAACGTCATTGCCACAGAACTAGCCAAAAAAATACAAGCTATCAATCCGATCTCAGAAATAAAGGCGATCGGTCCTTATGTAAACTTTTTTGTTGATAAAGCAGTATATTCAGAAAAAGTCTTGAAAAGTATCTCCAAAGAGAGCGATGCTTACGGGCATGCAAAAATAGGCAACGACAAGGCTGTCGTTATAGATTATTCTTCCCCGAATATCGCTAAGCACCTCGCCGTTCACCACCTCCGTTCAGCGCTAATCGGGAGCGCAATTTACCATATCTATAAAACACTTGGATATAAATGCGTGGGGATTAATCACCTTGGCGACTGGGGAACTCAATTTGGACAATTGATCGTTGCTTATAAGAAATGGGGAAATGAAAATACTCACAAATCATATACTGTTACAGACCTGAACAATCTCTACGTAAAATTCCATCAGGAGGCTGAAAAGAATGCTGACTTGGAAAACGAGTCCAGGGAATGGTTCAAAAAACTCGAAGCGGGCGACACTGAGGCAAGAGAACTTTGGCAACACTTTAAGGACATTAGTTTAAAAGAATTTCAAAAGATTTATGATATGCTTGGAATACACTTCGATGCCTTTATCGGTGAGAGTTTTTATAACACGATGGTTGAGGATACTGTGCGAAGGCTTAAGGGAAAAGGACTCACTAGGATTAGTGAAGAGGCGTTGATTGTTGATTTAGAGCCATACAATATGCCTCCATGTCTCTTGCGCAAAAAAGACGATACCACCCTCTATGCCACCCGCGATATTGCAGCCGCTGAATACAGGAAGAAGACCTACAACTTTGATAAGACGATTTATGTAGTTGGTTCTGAGCAAAAGCTGCATTTTAAACAAGTTTTCAAGGTTTTAGAATTAATGGGATACGATTGGGCAAACCGCTGTGTGCATGTAGATTTTGGTCTCATGAAATTTAAAGATGGCAAGATGTCTACCCGCAAAGGAAAGGTTGTTTTACTGGAAGACCTGTTGATCGAGGCCGTTGAACGCATCAGAAAAATTATAGAAGAAAAGAATCCTGCATTAGAAAATAAAGAATCCGTAGCGAATGATGTAGGCATTGGCGCCGTTATCTTTGCTGATTTATGCACAAAACGAAATAAGGACGTGGTCTTTGACTGGGACGAGGCGCTTAATTTTGAAGGCGAAACTGGCCCTTATATCCAGTACACACATGCCCGCCTCTGCAGTATTCTGAGAAAATACAGCAAACCTGTAACACCAGATATAAACTATTCATTACTGAAAGAAGACGAAACAATTATTCTTATAAAAAATCTGTGTCAATTTCCAACTATCATACTAAAAGCGGCAGAGTTTTACGAACCTTCTTTGGTGTGCAATTATCTTATTGATGTGTGCGGCAGCCTGAACAGATTTTACAACACCCATCGTGTCTTGTCCGAAGATGACAATTTGACAAAGGCAAGGATATTGCTGGTAAATTCCACTCGTCAGGTCATAAAGAACGGCTTGAATATGCTTGGAATACATGCACCAGAGCAGATGTAATTATTTGTAAGCACCGCATATCTTTATTTCGCTTGACAAACCAACTGGAAAGAAATAAATTACTAGCTCACTTTTCAGAAATCCTTGTAAACGGCTGAAACTGGCATTACACAGCCGCAAGGCGTTTAAGCGATTTGCAATCCGATGCAAAGCAAGAAAGTATTGTTTTTGCGAATCAGTCTTGCAACGGAAATTGAAGGAAGCCAAAAAGGGAGAGATTCTTCCCAACGAGAATTCAAGCAATAACTTTCAACTTATAACTCATAGCACACAACCCTATCATCAAAGGGGGAGAATATGCAATATTTACCAATTCTGGCGGCGTGCCCGGGCGCCTCAATTATCACGTTCGTTATACTATTTTTATTTATACTTGCAGCCGCATTCATAATATTTAAATTTGGCTGGCTTTATATCAAAGCCGTTGCATCAGACGTCCCTGTATCATTTTTACAAATTGTAGGTATGGCTTTGCGACACGTTAATGCACGAACCATTATTGAACACTGTATTATGGCAAAGAAGGCAGGGATTGACATTGCCCCAAAATCTCTTGAAGCGCATCATTTAACAGGCGGAAACGTTAACAATGTAGTTCGCGCTATTATTGCGGCATGCAAGGCGAATATCGAACTTGGTTTTGACAATGCCTGTATCATTGACCTCTCAGGAAGAGATGTATTTGATGCTGTAAAAACCAGCATCAACCCTAAGGTAATTGATTGCTCTGACATTATCAAAGGTAACGCTATGCTGGATGCAATAACAAAAGATGGTATAAAATTGAGAGTGAAAGCGCGCGTAACCGTTCGTACAAGGATTGACAAGCTTATGGGTGGTGCAACGGAGGAAACCATTATTGCACGCGTTGGCGAAGGTATTATTACGACAATCGGTTCGTTTGAAACATATAAAAAAGCGCTGGAAAACCCTGATTCTATATCCAAACTTGTTATGGACAAAGGTCTTGATATAGATACAGCCTGTAAAATTCTTTCAATTAACATTGTCAATATAGAAGTAAGTGATAATATTGGCGCAAAATTACAAGCTGAACAGGCAGAGGCGGATAAGCGAATAGCACAGGCTGAAACCGAGAGACGACAATGCGTTGCTATTGTACGCGGACAGGAGATGAAAGCGCTTGCAGAAGAAAATATGGCTAAGGTATTAGCGGCTGAGGCAGATGTACGAAAAGCAATTGCACAGGCATTTCGCGAAGGGAACCTAGGAGTTATGGATTATTATAATCTGAAAAACGTCCAGACAGACGCCGATATGAAGTCAACAATTTTAAAATCTGGAATTCCAACACCAACCGAGAAATGAAATTTCTCTTTGATTATTCTAAACAAAATATTATACTCAATTGTGCTTAAGCCAGAGTGGTGGAATTGGCAGACACGCCAGACTCAAAATCTGGTCCCCGTCACAGGGGGTAAGGGTTCGACTCCCTTCTCTGGCATTTTATTTGATTAGATTATTCACGTTACTTAGAACAACAAAAGTGTCTGTTGTCAATCTGCCTGTATCAGTGTCCCTTGATTAATGCCATAGCCTCTGCGCGGGTTGCGGGGTTATCACGAAAGATGCCGCGCATAACGGATGTTTGCACCCTTGTGCCCGGTTTTTTAATACCTCTCATGGTCATACAGAGATGTTCGGCTTCAATAATAGCAAGCACACCCTTGGGTTTTAATGCCTTCATGATAGATTCTGCAATGTCTGTGGTAAGCCTTTCCTGGACTTGCGGACGCTTTGCCTCTATTTCAACGACCCTTGCAAGCTTGCTAATCCCAGTTACACGATTTCCTTGTGGAATATAGGCCACGTGCGCAACGCCGCTGAAAGGCAGTAGGTGGTGTTCGCATATTGAATAAAATGGAATATCCTTTAAGAGTACAATTTCATCATACTTTTCGGATTTCAGCACCTTAATTTCCGTATGTGAATCTTGCCCGATACCTGCAAATATCTCTTCACACATATCGGCAACCCTTTCTGGCGTTTCTAAGAGGCCTTCGCGTTTAGGGTCTTCTCCAATGCCTTCTAAAAATAAGCGGATAGAATCTATAATCTTTTTCTTGTCCATCAAAATCAAACTCCTTTAAGACATTAAACCATAATTTTTTAATATGCCTTTTAATTTATTTTCATTTTCTTTTGTCATCTCGCATAATGGTAAACGCATCTCACCGTTTAACCTACCCAACAGCTTCATAGCGGTTTTTACAGGAATTGGATTGGTTTCGATGAACATACCCTTGCACAGCGGGAAAAGTTTGTAATGAAATTTTCTAGCTGCATCAAAATTTCCTTCCAGGCAAAAACGGGTTAATGCCGCAGTATCCGCAGGAACGACATTAGCCACAACGGATATAACGCCTTTCCCACCCACTGACATTATTGGCAGTGTGAGAGAATCGTCACCAGAAAGAACTGTGATATTGCACATTTGTAATATTTGAGTAGTTTGGTCAATATTTCCGCTAGCTTCTTTGATTCCAACGATATTTTTTATCTCAGCAAGCCTTGCAACTGTCTCTGGCAGAATGGATATGCCTGTCCTGGAAGGAACGTTGTATATCACAATAGGAATATCTACCTCTTCTGCAATTGCTTTGTAATGACGATAGAGTCCTTCAGGTGTTGGTTTATTATAATAGGGAGTAATGAGCAACGCTCCATTTGCCCCTGCTTTTTTGGCGTGTTTAGTCAAGCGGAGGGCTTCCGATGTATTATTTGAACCTGCTCCAGCCAGGACTTGTATCCTCCCAGCTACCGTGCTGACAACCTCGCCAACCACCCGTTCGTGTTCATCAAACGAAAGTGTTGCAGACTCGCCGGTTGTGCCGCAAGGAACAATGCCGCTGGTACTGTTTTTTATATGAAATTCAACCAGCTCTTTAATCTTTTTGTAATCAACCTGACCATCTTTAAAGGGTGTTACTAAAGCCACAATGGAACCCTTAAACATTTTTACTCTCCTTTTTTTTGAAGACAATGTTTGTAAATTAACTCCTTCATCTCTGAAACAGCCTTCTGGATTCCTACAAATACTGCCCGCGATACGATACTGTGTCCAATATGCAATTCCTCAACGTCAATGGATTCCATGAGCAATCCAACGTTCTGATACGTTAATCCATGACCTGCGTTAACTCGTAAACCCAGTTTCTGCGCTATTTCCACACCAGATTGAAGTTTTTTAATCTGCCTGCCTTTAGAAATATCGTCCTTTGCGTTAGCATAGTTTCCCGTATGTAACTCAATGTACTGAGCGCCTACATCTTTCGATGCAGCTATTTGGCTATTTTCGGGGTCAATGAAAAGACTCACAAGTATGCCCTCATCCCCTAATCTTTTAACAATATCTACAAGTACCTTCTTTTGAGAAACAACGTCCAGACCGCCCTCCGTTGTAATCTCCTGCCTTTTTTCAGGCACAAGGGTAACCTGTTCGGGCTTTGTTTTAATTGCGATGTCCACTATTTCCCGTGCAATAGACATCTCCAGATTTAATTTGGTAAATACCACTTCTCTGAACAGTCTAACGTCACGGTCCTGTATATGCCTTCTGTCTTCTCTCAAATGGATAGTAATAATATCTGCGCCGCCAAGTATTGCGAGGGATGCCGCCGTTACAGGATCAGGTTCAAATGTTCTTCTTGCCTGCCGAATAGTGGCAATGTGGTCTATATTTACGCCTAATTTTATCATTTTATCTCAGATACTCGTACGGTTTCTCTTAGGTCTAATCGCACCTCAGGCAGCTTATCTACAAGTTCAATATTTTTTGGCAAAACACATTTTATTGGCTGTTTATATGGCCCAGGCGGCTTTAGTGAAGTGACATCAATATATAAAACAACATCTTCGGTATTAAGCTTATCTAATAGGAGTTTTGGGCCTTTTATCATTACTTTGATGAATTCGTCCTGCAATTTAATTTCGTAAGGATATTCTGAAGGTCTCAACACCTTAATCTTTATTTTCTCAAAATATTTTGTGTCTTGCTGTTCCGCAATTTGCAGCCATACCCGCACGTCTTCCTTGCATGTGACTGGCACAGAAATGTTTTTATTGCCTTGCTTTAGTATTACTTTCTGGTCAATTCCGATCCTCCAAGGAAACGTAAGGTTCTGGTCAGTAGTTATTCCACTAATATCTATCGGAACTGTATTTATTTCGGAAGTTTCTTTCAATGTGTTTAGGGGCCCTGTCACCTCTACTTCTGACGGAAATACGAACGCATTTGCTATAACATACCCAATAGCAGGTTCTCCTTTTTCCTGTAAATTGACCTTTAATTTTTTCTTCTGTAATTTACCGAGTAATATATCAAATTTATCAGGATAAACTGATACCATTTTAACGTCACCAGGCAGATTTAAGCATTCTCTTGTTATAGGAATTGTTTGTTTTATCTGGTCTTCCATTCCAGACGGAGATTCTTTAGCAATGTACTTAGCCAGAATCTTGCGATTTTTTATCATGTCTTCAACACTGTCAATACTATTTTGCGGGCCTCGCAGATGTACAGTAAGTTCTTCAGTGCTCTGTTCAAGTATAGTAACATCCTCAGGAACAGAGACAGACAGTTTGACCATCTCCGTCAGATCTCTTGTATGTCTATTAATTGCATATAACCAGAGAGCCGCCGCCATAACCAGCGCCATTAGTTTTGTGAGAATATTGCCCGTAAATATTTCTTTTATCACACCTGTGTACCCCTGGCAGTGCTAAATCTTTCTGTTGACAATTCATCGAGCATCTTTTTCAGTTCTTTTTCGTCAATATCTCGTTTCAGCACGCCCCTGACTCCTGTTGAAATTGTGCCTGTTTCTTCTGATACAACGATAACAACGGCATCCGTTTCTTCTGTGAGTCCAATAGCGGCCCTGTGTCGCGTACCAAGGCTTTTTGACAATTCTGTATTTTCGGTAAGCGGGAGTAAGCATCCCGCGGCAACTAATTTTTGTTCCTGAATGATAACTGCGCCGTCATGTAAAGGAGAACCAGGCCAAAATATAGTGCTTATCAGTTCGCCAGTCACGTCCGCATTCAGTTTCGTTCCAGTTTCAACAAAATTATCAAGACCGACTTCCCTCTCGATCGCAAGCAACGCGCCAACCTTGCTTTTGGATAAAAGGCTGACAGCTTTTATAATTTCATTTGTTACCTGATACTCAGATTTTAAAAACACGTTAAAGACAGGGTTTTGTCCCAGTCTCAATAATGCACGTCGGAACTCAGGTTGGAATAGAATAATTATAGGAATGATAAATACAGGAACAAATTCAGTTATCAGCCAATTGATTGTATATAGTTGTAACTTTCTTACAAAGAACAGCACACCAACGGAGATCAATACGATAATGAATGCCAAACCCCTTAGCATGCTAGTCCCACGGGTGCCCTGCATAATTCTTAATACAACATAAACCACCATATAGATAAGAAATATCTCGCCCAGAGATCTTCCAATCATCCAGATATTCACATTTTCGAATAGTTCAGATATTCTTTCAAACATTAGCTATTCCTGATTGCATCACAAATCTTTACAATTTGAACAGTTTCATATACATCGTGAACCCGTACAATATGAGCGCCATTCATAGCTGCAACGGCTACGGTTGCAAGCGTACCGTACAGACATTCCTGAACGGGGGCCTTCAAAACAGTACCAATAAACTTTTTCCGTGATGTGCCAACTAATATGGGGAATCCCATATTTTTAAATTCACATAGCTTCTTGATGATTTGGAAATTTTGCTGCATGGTTTTGCCAAAACCAACACCAGGATCAATGATGATTTTGTTTTTATCTATTCCAGCACCAATTGCAATAGACACTGATTTTTTTAGATACGACATTATCTCGGATAATAAATTTTTGCGTACTGGGTATTTTTGCATTGTTCTGGGTGTGCCTTTTTTGTGCATAATTATAACAGGTACCTTTGCCTTGTCGGCAACCTTTGCCATTTTTTTATCCATTTGTAAACCGCCAATGTCGTTTATAATTGATGCCCCCGCATCAATCGCCTTTTCCGCCACTTTTGCCTTATAAGTATCAACAGAAATAGGCAAACCGATCTTTTTCGACAGTATTTTTATAACAGGAATTATTCTCTTTGTTTCTTCTTTCTCCGATATGGGATATGCACCGGGCCTTGTAGATTCGCCGCCGACATCAATAATATCAGCGCCTTCTTCTGCCATTCTAATCGCATGGTCAATGGCATTTTCTATGGTATTATATCGCTTGCCATCATAAAACGAATCTGGGGTTACGTTTAGAATCCCCATGATATATGTTTTACTGCCGAGACGCAAAATACCATTGGGATAAGTTACATCAAAATGCCTTCTTTTAAAATTATCAATAGTGTTTTCGGTAATATTTTCTGTTAATTTGCTCACCAATCCTCTTCCATTGCTTCTATAATACCTTGTGCGACTTTTACAAAAGCCTCGTCACTGGAAGAACTGAGTGTCTCATTTCTTCTGACGATAAATTCAGCGGGTCTTTTGATATTTTTTCGTTCAACAATAGTTCTTCCTGTTCGCTTGTCTACCCATCGAATTTCCACTCCAACAAAAACACGGCTTTCAACAATGTTGTCCTTTGTATCTTCAATTAACACATTTTCATCCACACTTGTTATTTTTCCAAAGAGGATAGAATCGGCTTCGTCTTTATCAACAATATTAAGACGTGTCCGCAGTAATATTTGATCGCGCACAGACTTGGTAAGATCAAATTCATATCCCCTGCGGAATGTGTTATTGTCAAAAATTGGAATGTAAATGCTCCGGACGTTAGAACGTAATAAAGATTTTGAATTATAGCCGCAACCTTCGAAAGAAGCAAAAGAAAGCAACGACAATACAAAACATGCTAAAGTTATCGTATATTTATATTTCACAACATGGCTTGATTGTAGTCTTAAGAAATATTTCGACATAATTATTTTATAGCCTCGATCATTCTAAGAAATTCTATTCGTTCATTAGCCCTCTCCGCCCAGATTGTATCGGGGAAATCGGTCTTAACATATTCAAAATACATAGCTGCGGAAGACGGTTTTTTGCGTCTTAGATAAAACTCTCCGATATTGAATTCTCTTTCCGCCTCAACGACCCTTATTTCTTCAATCATCCTTTTTGCGTCTTTTACATGTATGCTGTTTGGATTTGAAACCAAATATTCTTCAAAACCCTCGCGTGCGGAAACTAGGAGTCCATAATTGCGTTCTTGTTTCTTCTCGTGGTAAACTTTTGAGAGCGGTATCTGGTATTGCACGTAAGGAACCCATTCGTTCTTTGGATATTCTTCCAGAAACTTTTCATACGCATCAAGGGCTTCTTCATATTGACCGAGCTTAAAATAACAATCCGCTATTTTAACCTGCGCATCAGGCGCAAGAGGTCCAAGGTGCTGTTTTTCCACAATTTTTTCAAATACTTTGATAGCCGCTTCTTCGTCAGTATCCATTTGGGTAATGCCTAATTGATATACTCTTTCCAGTATTTCTTTTGTTCTTTTTGAACCCGAATATTTTTGCAAGGCATTCTCATAAGCCTTCAATGCCCTTTTACAATCACCATTGAGGAAATATGCCCATCCAATATTTATTTGAGAAGATTCTGCATATTCAGAATTGGGATCAGCGTCAATGATTGACTCAAACTCTTTTATTGCGGTTAGGTACTTTTGCTCTACAAGAAGGGAAAGCGCATACTTGTAACGCTGATTCATTGTGGTGACTTCGGGCGAAGCCGATTCAATCCAACCCATTTCTTTATTCCACACCCACTTCCCATAGGAAGACGTTGTTATACAGATTGTAATTAAAAAGATTGGAAAGGCAAATTTCAGTCTTTTCATTCCATACCTTTCAAATATTGCCAGGAGTTTAATTCTTTGTTTAGTATCGCAGTGATATAATATCTCAGCATCTTTTCTATTTCAATACAAATAGGTAATTGTATTTTAACGCGCCCCAGCTTTTGCAAATTAATATCCACTAATCTTTCGGCAATGAGGATGGCGCCAAGAGGGACATTAATTCCATTCCTAAATTTTGACTGACAAGTTTTGCAAAGCACACCACCCTCCGCGGCGTTAAAATACACTTCGGGCAATTGCTGAATACTATTTTTGCAGTTTACACAACGTTTCAACTCAGGTAAATATCCCAATATCTTCAGCATTTTTGTCTCAAAGGTCAGCAACTGTATTATGGCGTTTGTATTCCTTGATATTCCAGTCAACGAGTCTAAGAAAACGTCAAAGAGTTGTTTACTCGGATCGTTTTCCTCTGTAAATTCATTCACGAGTTCAGCCATACATGAAACCCTGTAGTAGTTATCCAGATTGTTTCTGAGGATTGGGTAATCATTCTGTAAAACAGCCTCCGTAAGTGTATGAAGAGACGTATGCTCTTTTTTTATAAAGAGAATTTGATAGTGTGTTAACAAATCAATTGCTTTTGAACTGCACTTTCTGGATAAACGCTTGTACCCTTTAGCGATGGTACGAATCTTACCATGATCGCGTGTATAAAAAGTAATTATTTGACTGGAATCACTATAATCCGTCCTTCCAAGCGTGATTGCATCTGTTTTAAAGACAGACATATTTATGTAGATAAACAGTTTTTAATTAGGGATAGAAACGTTATAACCGTAATCAGATAGCAGGTTTCTTTCTTTTAGATGCATCTTTTTTGCATCTTTTTTTCGTTTGTCGTTGTATCCAAGCATGTGTAGCAATCCGTGAACAACATAAAGCGCAATTTCTCCTTCAACTGCATGACCGTAAATTTGCGCTAATTTAATAGCCATTTCAACTGACACGATGATTTCGCCTGTAATATTGTTGCCGATAGATGTTCCATTGTATTCAAAACTGAGCACATCGGTGGCGTAATTATGTCCAAGGAAGGTTTTGTTAATTTTTCTTATTTTTTTATTATCTAAGAAGACAATATTAAGCTCTGCCTCTTTTTTTTTGGTTTTTAGAATGCCTTTCACAAGTTTTCTGACCTTATTCTTATCAATACGACAAAATTTTTGCAGATCTATAATATCTAACTTCATAAGAATTTTTTATGCGTTTACGATTCATATGCATCAACAATGTCTTGAACCAGTTTGTGTCTGATAATATCCGCTTTAGTAAGGTATACAAAGGAAATATTGCAGATGTTTATTAATCTTTCCTGAGTATCAATCAAACCTGACAACTCTCCTACAGATAAGTCAACCTGTGTAATATCCCCTGTCACAACCATTTTAGACTTAGTGCCGAGTCTTGTTAAAAAAGTTTTCATTTGCCTTACAGTGCAGTTCTGCGCCTCATCAAGGATGATAAAGGCATCATTCAGCGTTCTTCCGCGCATATAAGCGAGTGGTAGAATCTCTATAAGGTCGCTTTCCAGATACTTTTTTACATGTCCAATATCCATCATGTCGGCAATAGCATCGTAGAGCGGATGCAGATATGGATTTACCTTTGCCTTAATATCACCCGGTAAATATCCAAGTTTCTCGCCTGCTTCAACAGCCGGTCTTGCAAGTACTATTTTTTTAATACGGCCACTTTTCAGATAAGAAAGCGCCATGGCTACAGCTAAATATGTCTTTCCAGTTCCTGCAGGGCCTATACAAAAAACCAGATCATTTTTTTTAATTGCTTCTATATAACTTGCCTGACCCTCTGTCTTGGGTTTTATAAAGCTGCCTTTTAGGAAGACGTCAATAGTTTGTGCAGTTTCCTCACTAGCTCCGTTTTTTATATCTACAATGGTTTGTTCAACATCTTCCGAATCTAATCTTCCTGTAGAACGAACAATTTCCAGCAATTTACTAAACACTTCTTTGCTTTTATCTACCCGTTCTTTTTCACCTTCTAGTTTAAGCAAACCATGACGGGCAACCAATTGTATCTTAAATGCGTCCCGCACGAGACGCAAATGCTTATCATGATTGCCGTATAAGATAGATGCCTCTGTATCATTTTCAAGAATAACGGTGTTTTGATATGTCACAGGTTCATTGTGACGTTCTTTGTTTGTAAAATGTTTCTGAATTTTAAGTTTTTGATTCATTCTAAACTAATTTAAAAGAAACCAGTAAATAATATGCAACAGGCATACTTACAAGTAAACAATCTATAATATCCAATACCCCGCCAAAAGCAGGTACAAGTTGACTTGAGTCCTTCACATTAGCGTCTCTTTTTAGAAGCGATTCTGCCAAATCACCCAGCATAGCCGAAAATCCCACAATTATTCCAAATAGAATTGCCCATGGTAAACTAATCACCTTAACTTGAGGAATTAAATTAAAAATTACAGCAATTAGGACACTAAATAAAATGGCGAAACAGGCGCCCTCTATTGTTTTATTTGGACTTATAATCTTTGACAACTTGTGTTTGCCAAATTTTCTGCCTAGTAAATAACCTCCGATATCCCCAAATTTGGATACTAGTAAAACCATGACTAATATACAAACACCATTAGGAAGATGGCGCAAAGCGATTGCATAGCTTAACAGGAAAAATATGTAAAATATACCAAATATCGTTACCGATATATTTTTTATGGCGTCTTTCGTACTACGCGTGAAGGTTTGTATTAGCAATAGCCAAAAAATTAGTACAAGAAAAACTTCCTGTTTGAAAAATTGTGGATTTACATTTTGGCTTTTATTTAGTGATAACCAATATAGAACAGAAAGCCATATCCCTACACTAATCCCAGACAACCTAAACGGAGAAAAGCCATTTTTGCCAGCGATATTATAAAATTCGTGCAACCCAATTATTCCCGCTAAAATAGCCAGACATAAGAATCCTATGTCTGTATGAAATATTAAATCCAGGCACAAGACGCCAAAAAACAGCGCGAACATAACAACGCCGAGTACAATTCTAGTTTGAAGTGTATTCACCCTCGTATTCCGCCAAAACGGCGTTCCCGACGTTGATAATCTTTAATTGCTTCTTCAAGATGTGCCTTTTTAAAATCAGGCCATAAGACTGGCGTAACCCATAGCTCCGTATACGAAATTTCCCACAAAAGAAAATTGCTTACCCGCATTTCGCCGCCTGTCCTTATAAGTAAGTCGGGATCCGGCATATCACGCATATATAAATATTGTTTGAAAGTCTCCTCTGTAATCTCATCCAAACCTAATTTTCCCGTTCTAACATCTTTGGCAATTTGTTTTGCTGCATCTACAATCTCTGCACGCCCGCCGTAATTGAGCGCTAGGCAGAGAATCATCCCTGTATTATTTTTACTGCCTTCCATGGTGATTGCAAGTTCTCTCTGCGCATCATCCGGAAGTTCGTGTACTCGGCCAATAGCTGTCAGGCGTATATTATTATCATTAATCTCTTTTCGTTCTTTAATGAGAAATTCTTTGAGCAATTTCATTAATAAATTGATTTCCCGTTGAGGTCTTTTCCAATTTTCTTGTGAAAATGCATAAAGCGTAAGCTGTTTCAGGTGTTTTTTTGCACATTCACGGGTTATTTCGCGAACGGATTCGGCACCCTCTCTGTGTCCTCGAAACCGCATAAATCCCTTTCGTCTTGCCCACCGTCCATTTCCATCCATGATAATCGCAATATGCGAAGGTAAATGCCCTTTATCACTCATACCAGATTCACAACCTGTCCTCTGTCTGGACCAACGGAAAGCATTTCCACCTTGATACCAAGAATCTTTTCAAGCGTGTTTATGTAATTTCTTGCATTGGAAGGAATATCATTCATATTGCGCATCATGGATGTATCCTTCTGCCAACCGGAAACTTCTTTGTACATTGGCTGGCATTCAGGCAGTGCCGCTATATCCGTGGGAAACAAATCGTATACTTTGTTGCCAAATTTATATCCTGTACATATCTTTATGGTTTTTTGTTCATCCAGGACGTCAAGTTTCGTCAAAACTACGCTATCTGCACCATTTACCATTATTGCATGCTTCACAGCAACGGCATCAAACCAGCCGCAGCGTCTGGGTCTTCCTGTAGTAGCGCCATATTCGCCGCCCTTCTTCCGCAGATGTTCACCTAATTCGTTATTTAACTCTGAAGGAAATGGACCGCTGCCAACCCTTGTCGTATAGGATTTCATTACACCGAGTATCCTATGAATCTGTTTTGGAGAAATACCCGCACCGACCGCTGCGCCGCCTGCTGTAACGGACGATGATGTAATAAAAGGATACGTACCGTAATCTACATCAAGCAATGAACCCTGTGCCCCTTCAAATAATATCTTCTTCTTTGATTTTACGGCGTTGTCCATGAATGCAACAACGTTGCACACGAAAGGCTTTATCTGTTCTGCATATTCGCAGTACTCATCGTAAATTTCCTTCCATGATGATTCGTCTGCATTAAATAGACGCACAAATATCTTGTTTTTTTCCTCTACGACCTTTTTAAGCCTCTGTTTAAAATATTCAGGATGGAAAAGATCCGATACACGAATACCGGTTCGCGCCATCTTATCAGTATAACATGGACCGATTCCCCTTCGGGTTGTACCTATCTTTTCATCCCCTTTTTCACCCTCAGAAAGCTCGTCTAGTTTTTTATGATATGGGAATACAAGGTGTGCAATCTCACTGATGCGGAGGTTGCCACCAACTTCTATATTTTTCCCTCTTAATTCAGTGATTTCTTCTAATAACTGGCGGGGGTCCATGACTACCCCACTGCCTATAACGCAATATTTATTTTTTCTGAGTATTCCCGAAGGAATGAGATGTAAAACGAATTTTTCATTGTTTACAACGACCGTATGACCTGCGTTACTACCACCTTGATATCTTACGATTATATCAAAGAATTCTGTGAGTATATCAACAATCTTGCCCTTGCCTTCATCACCCCATTGCAAACCGACAAGGCAGGTGTTAGTCCCAGTATTAGAATTTTCCATAAAATATTTTGGCAAAAACCCTCCGAATGCATTGAAAAATAAGCTTTTAACGAATTATAAAAAACGAGTTATTGAATGTCAAGGGAATACACTTTTACAAGAAACAACGATTTTAGATTTACGATTTAACACACTCCAATCAAAATCTTAAATCCGAAATTGTGAATCTAAAACCTCTTCTATAACGATTCGTTTTCGTTGAGTTACAAAATTTTGTAAAATTATTGCTGAAATTACTTGCAAATTCTATTCATAGGTGTAATATACTCTCAAATAGTAATTTATAGACTTTTAACACTTCTTTATAACCAAGGAGGATAAAAAATGGCGTTAAAAAGATTAAACAAATATTGCTATGTTGCTGTAGTTGTTTCTTTAATGTTGTTTATGTCAACTACATGTTTAAGATTAACCCTTGGTGAAGAAAATCCATATAAGTATGAAAAACAAGAGAAAAGATTCCAAGTCAGCGCAATGCATCAATTTAATACAGGCCTCAACCGAACTATTAACGATTTGGAGCAAAAGGCAGATAATCTCGAAGCGATGAACCAGAACCTCGAAGGGCGTATCAATATGCTTGCATCCGAAAAGGATAAGCTCAATAAAGCATACGCACAAATGAAGGCAAAACAATCTGCAATGGAAAAAGAACATGCGAAACTAAAGAAAAAGACCACATCCCTTGAGACTGCTTATAAGAAAATGTCCAGCAAAAACAAGGTAGCTACAACCCCCAAAAAATCAACTTCAAGAGCAAAGAATACCTCCGTTGCTAAATCGTCACAAAAAAGCAAAACTAGCGCCAAGTCAGGCACAAGCCAAAAATCATCTAACAACAGGATCTCTAGCGCCGGAACTGTAGAAGACGCCTCTTCGTCACAATTATATCCTCCGCCCGCAGGAAGCGTCTCTGAAGGGCAGAAAGGTGAAAGTGTTAGCGGGGTTGATATAAAAAAGATTAATGAAAAGGGCATTGAATACGGCAAAAAAGGAATGTATGACGAGGCAATAAAAGAATTTCAGAAAGTTGCAGCCATTGAACCTAACATGGCTAACGCACACTACAACCTTGGACTTGCATATAAAAAGAAGGGAATGCTGTCGGAAGCCGAAAGAGAATTTGCTGAATACGAGCGGCTAAGGAAACAGGAAAACTAGAATACTTATTTCTATTAACAATAGTCTAATCTGAACGATTTGTAACCTGCAAAACGTTGGGTGAAGCGTAGTACATCCAATAAAATGTAAATAAGGCTTCAGTATGCCAAACTCATCCCACTTATAAGGAGGAGGTTATGGGTAGCAAGAGATTTTTGTCGGGAATATTTTTGGTCCTTGCCGTTCTTGTTTCTTTTGTTATTGTTGCGAATGTTTTTGCAACAACAGTCGAAACTGTGGATAGCAGCGGAGACGTAGGCCAATATACCTCCATAGCGCTTGATACCTCAGACAAATCACATATTAGCTATTGGGATGCTACTAACGGCGACCTTAAGTATGCTACGAATGTGTCTGGCACATGGGTAACAACGACAGTGGAAAGTAGTGGAAATGTGGGACAATATACCTCCATAGCGATTGACTCGTCAGACAAGATACACATAAGCTATTATGATGTTACTAATGGCGACCTCAAGTACGCTACAAATATCTCTGGTTCATGGACAGTAACAACTGTTGACAGTAACTTAAATGTGGGACAATATACCTCTATAGCGATTGACTCGTCAGACAAGATACACATTAGCTATTATGATGTTACTAACAGCGATCTTGTTTATGCCACTAATACCTTTGGCTCATGGGTAACGACAATTGTTGATAGTGCTGGAAATGTAGGTCAATATACCTCTATATCAGTTGATACATCAGGCAAGGTACACATCAGTTATTATGACAGCACAAATGAAGACCTCAAGTACGCCACAAATGACTCTGGTTCATGGGTAACAACAACTGTTGATTATTATGTAAATGTGGGACAATATACCTCACTGGCAGTTGACAAATTAAGCAAGGTTCATATCAGTTACTATTATTACTCTAACCTTGCGTATGCCACAAACGTCTCAGGTTCATGGACGACAACAACTGTAGATAGCGCAGGAGATGTGGGTCAATATTCCTCTATTGCGCTTGATTCTTCAGGCAAGGCAGGTATTAGCTATCACGATGCTGTTAATGGCGATCTAAAGTACACCACTAATGCCTCGGGCTCATGGATAGCGACAATTATGGATAGCACAGGAAATGTAGGTCAATATTCTTCTGTAGCGCTTGACTCGTCGGACAAGGTGCATATTAGCTATTATGATTATACTAACGATAACCTTAAGTACGCCACCGATGTTGTACAATCAACGCCGACGCCAACTCCAACCGCTACGCCAACGGAAACACCAACTCCTACACCCACTGCCACACCAACACCATGCGAAGCGGCTGTGGATATTGAGGCGTCCCCATCTGAGCTTACACTCAGTAAAGAAGAAGGTAATATAGTAACTATAACGGTAACTGGCAATGGAGGCTGTCCGATAGAAGGTGATACTGTAAAAGCAAAGGTTGCTGGCGATAGTAAGGAATACATAAAGGTTTCGCCAAAGAAACAGGCAACGGATGCAAACGGCGAAGCAGTGTTTATGGTAACCGCCAAGGAGAAGGTTGGTAATGCGACTGTTAAATTCAAGGACGGCAATTTAAAGACACAGGTAAGTGTAACGGTAGTGAAAGAATAAAAAAACAGAGGTTGGAAATAATGAAGAATGCGCGTAGTATTTGTCTAAGCACCTTCAATAAACGCGCTGTGTCTGTTAAATCATGAATTGATTAAGATTTAGAAGATTAAAATATTAACGTGTTAATTGAACCTCTACTTGTCTAACATTATCATCAAGGTCTGTTTCGTCGGGCACCTTCTCTAATTCCGCTTTTATTATGTAACTCCCTTCCTTCAGTCCCTCCGTATTCCAACTATATACAATTTTCTTTGAAGAAAAACTATCTAATGTTTCAGCCTCACGACCTATTTGCTGTTTAGTTGTAGGGCAGGTTACAGTTAATATGGTTGTTACCTTTGACGCCCTTTCATTGCCAATAATCACTTCAATATTTACATTTCTTACGATTGTTGCGCGCATGGGAGCATCGAGGGTTACGATCATTACCCCATGTACCTCAGGCTTGTTTTTTTTCTCTTCAGCGGCAGGGCAATAAGAAAACGCAATTAACAAAAGAGATATTACAAAAAGGGTCAAATACACACATCGGCATTTTGCATAATATTTTATATTCACAATAATCTCCTTCTTTTATAATACAAATTCCTGAAAGTCGAATGCTGATAGCTTACACAACAAATTATTAGAATGGAGAAAAATTTAATTCAAATCTAACATTTGTCTGCCCTTTACGACCAACCTTCCTTGCTTTATTACTGTATTTACGTGGTTTATGCCAAAATAATAAGGCAATTGATTATAATCGTAGATATCAAGCATTATCAAATCCGCCTGCTTGCCAACTTCTATGCTTCCGATCCGATGAGACATTCCTACTGCATGCGCAGCGTTTATTGTGGCGGCATTAATCGCCTGGGCAGGCGTCATATCCATTTTAAGACATGCCAGAGTAGCTATAGTTTGCATATTTACAGTGGGACAAGTGCCGGGATTAAAATCTGTTGCCAGAGCAACTGACAACCCTTTTTCTATCATTTTTCTTGCCGGTGCGTAGGCATCCTTCATCAGAAAGAACGGCACACCCGGCAATAAGACGCAAATAATACGGCTTCTTTTCAATTTTAATATATCACGATGTTCTATATTGTCAAGATGGTCTGCAGAGGTAACGCCAAACTTAACAGCCAATGGCACTCCGCCGATGTCCTTAAATTCATTAACATGTATCTTTAGTCTAAAGCCCAACTTTTTTGCAAACGAAAGTATTCTTGCTGATTGTTCTATATCGAAACCTCCATCGTCGCAAAAGACATCACAAAAGGTTGCATAGGGCTTCACCTTTGATAGCATGTTACAAACCAAGCCAACATAAGTATCGGGCTTAGATTTGTATTCTGGCGGTATCGTATGCGCCCCCAAAAAAGTAGGCACAATATCCATACAATGCGTTTTTTGTAAATGTTGTATAGCCTTAAGGATTTTTAGTTCGTTTTTTGTATCGAGACCATACCCGCTCTTAATCTCCACAGTGGTCGTACCATGCAAAAGCATAGTATTCAGATGCTTTCTCGAAGCCTCAGTAAGTTCTTGAAGCGTTAATTTGCGGGTGTTTTTAACAGTGCTTAATATACCGCCACCTTTTTTTAGGATTTCTAAATATGTTGCTCCTTGAATGCGCTGAACAAACTCACCAGCACGATCACCGCCAAAGACAGCATGAGTATGACTATCCACAAAACCTGGCATAACAACTTTTCCTTCAGCATCAATTATTTTTACATGCTCACCGTTATGTTTGTTTTTTAGTTTTTTAGTTGTGCCAACATCAATAAAATTTCCGTCTTTAATGGCAACGGCTCCGTCTGATATAATTCCAAGATTACTCATGCCTTTAAATGTTTTTGGTATCTTGGATGCACCAGCAGCGGTCACCAATTGCCCGATGTTCTTTATGAATAAGTCAGGAAATTTTGTCATAATGGAAATTGGAAGTTGGAAATTCAAGGTAATATTTTCAACTTACAACACGTAATCCGTTTTAAAAATCTTAGTACATTTCTATATGGTAGAACACAGCTCCGTGTAAACCGTTAGCAATATCTTTTGTATTCTTCAGGGGTATTCAGGTTGACAAGAGATTGTATGGATGCGTCAATCCCTTTGAACTCCTTTTCGTCTACAACCCTAACCTTTA
Source organism: Planctomycetota bacterium (assembly GCA_023261445.1). Taxonomy (GTDB): domain Bacteria; phylum Planctomycetota; class Brocadiia; order Brocadiales; family Brocadiaceae; genus 2-12-FULL-39-13. The sequence continues at coordinate 13,779 of JAHFOX010000011.1, read as the reverse complement.
CTTTTGGGAAGAAATCAATTATCCGCAATTTGCCCTCTTCAAGACAACGATAAATAGGCTGTATACAATTCTTGGAATAAAAGGCGTGCATTGGTTCAAGTCCGCGACTCGTTTGCGGCACAACCACATCGTAATCATTTATCTGATCCCTTAAATAAAGAATTACCTTTTCATTGATAAAGGGCATATCGCAGGCAATTACGAAAACGTAGTGGCTTCTGGCTCGTATTAGTCCTGCACAAATGCCGCCAAGCGGGCCTTTTCCTGGCATAACATCCGTTACTATCGGCATCTTCAAACTAGAATATGCACTGGCATCGTTTGCGGATATGATGATTTCATCAAAAACTTTACTGAGATTGCTTACTTGATGCTCGATAAATGTTTTGTCGCTATACTTAAGAAACGCCTTATTGGAACCCATCCTCTGACTTTTTCCGCCTGCAAGGATAATTGCTGTCATTTTATATTCTCCACATATCTTCGGTAAATCAAAAAACATTGACACCTTAATTTTAACTGTGATATAATCCAAAATCAATTTTATACATTATTTTTATTTACTATAACTTTTTTTGAATGGAATGTTTATTACAATGAAGATACGCGCAAATGTCCTGCTTTTTGTCCTGATGCTTTCTTCAGGGATAGTTTTTACAAAAACAATTTTTGGGGAAGGGGAGGTAAAAAATACCGCTAAAGCCCCGCAAGCCGAACAACAAGGGATTACAGATAAAAATATCGTGGCAATTGTTAATGGACAAAAGGTTGCCAAGCAAGAGCTTTATAATCTATTAGTGGATACTTATGGTGAGGATGCTTTAGATGTACTTATTAGAAGGACTTTGATCCGGCAAGCAGCAGAAAAAGAAGGGCTTAGTGTTACAAGCTCGGAGATATCCCAAAGGTTAAAAATTCTTATTAACAGCGAAATTGATGCTTTAATGCGGAGATATCGTATAAAAGACAGGGCAGACCTTGAAAAAGAATTAACCAAGATTAACAGCAGTATTGCTGAATTTGAAGGAAAGTTGTCGAAAAAGATGCGAAAACAGGCAGAGATTGAGGTTCTGGCAGAAAAGGTTATGACGAAGACGATTACCATTACTGAAGAAGAATTAAGAAAGGTATACGAGCAAGAGTATGGTGAAAAGATTGAAGCCAGCCAGATTGTATTCAAAAGCCGCAGTGATGCAGAAGATGCGCTTAAGAAAATAAAATCAGGCGCTGATTTTGCCACCATAGCGAAAAGTGAATCTATAGACCGCGTTTCTGCCGCTAAAGGCGGAAAGATGCAGCCTTTCAGTCCAAAAGACGGTATTGGCTCGCAAGTAGCACACCTGAAGGCTGGTGAAATCAGTGATATTATCAAGACGGATTATGGCTATCATATTATTAAAATCAATGGTAAAAAGCCTGCCAGCAACAAAGATTTCAATGCCGTTAGAAGTGAAATAGAAAAGGTTGCAAGGAATCAACGTTATAAAGAAAGACTCGGTCCATGGCTGATTAGTCTCATTGAAAATGCCTCAATTACTAAAAATTTGGTTAGCGATTAAATCTGATAAATGATGGGACGCTTCGCTTAACCTGTCTTACACGTCCTGTATGGGCGCAAAATGTTGCGTCTCTATTAATTAAATGTTCAGGAATTTCAAGGTTGAGATTGCTTCGTCGTTTTACTCCTCGCAATGACAAATGCCATACATGTCATTGCGAGCGTGAGCGAAGCAACCTAATTAAAAGAAGAAATTTAATGTCAGAAGAATTTGTAATTAACATCGCCAATAGGGTTAAACAATTACCTCCATACCTATTTGGCAGATTAAATGCCTTAAAATATGAGAAACGCCGAAATAATATTGACGTAATAGATTTGGGCATGGGCAACCCGAACGACCCTTCACCTCAGCCAGTTATTCAAAAATTATGTGAAGCTGTGCAGGATCCGAGAAATCATAGATACACCGTCTCCGCAAACGGTATATTTAATCTCAGGCGTGAAGTTGCGAGATACTACGAAAGACGGTTTGGCGTATCATTAGACCCTGAAAAGGAAGTAGTCTGCACCATTGGATCAAAAGAAGGCATATCTCACATGTGTCTGGGATTATTAGATCCGGGCGAAACTGCATTAGTGCCTAATCCTGCATTTCCAATTCATATCCATGCCGTGAATTTAGCTGGGGGCAATGTTATAAGTGTGCCGCTTACGGAGGACGAGAAATTTTTGCCAAACTTAATCAACACTGCAAAAACTATTCTCCCTCTCCCCAAGATACTCATTCTGAACTTCCCACATAATCCTACAGCCGCCACAGTTGAATTGGGATTTTTCGAAGAGATTGTCGCCTTTGCAAGAAAAAACAATATTATTGTTGTGCACGATTTCGCATACTGCGGAATTGCGTTTGACGGTTACAAACCTCCCAGCTTTTTACAGGTAAAAGGCGCCAAAGAAATTGGCGTTGAATTTAACACAATGTCTAAATCCTTTAATATGGCTGGCTGGAGACTTGGGTTCTGCGTGGGTAACAAAGAAATAGTCAGTACATTGGCAAAAGTCAAGGGATATTATGATTACGGTATCTTTCAGCCTGTGCAAATTGCATCTATCATTGCGCTTCGTGAATGTGACAAATTTACACAGGAACAGGCGGCTATTTACCAAAATAGGCGAGATGTGCTTTGTGACGGACTGAACCGTATCGGATGGAATGTAAAAAAACCAAGGGCATCCATGTTTGTATGGGCGCCAATCCCTGAGAAATGGCGGTCTATGGGTTCGGTAGATTTTGCATATAAACTCATAAACGAAGCTGAGGTTTCTGTCGCTCCCGGTGCTGCTTTTGGAGAAAACGGTGAGGGATATTTGCGTTTGGCGATAGTAGAAAACGAACTGCGTCTAAAACAGGCGGTACGCCAGATTGACCGTGCCTTGAGATGAGACTTGCTATATATAGTAAACGTATTAAATAAGTTGACTTAAAATGTCATTGCGAGCGACAGCGAAACAATCTCCTATTCCCCCTTTTATAAAGGGGGATTAAGGGGAATTATGAGATTGCTTCGTCGGTCCTTCTCGCAATGACAACTTTCATTTGACGTTTACTATAAATTGGCATGCCTTCGGCAGAGGTTTTTTTGTTTGAGCAACCAATTTTGAATTCCGACAGTCAGGTTACAAATTGAACCTGTAAAGAATACATAGTCTTAGCAATCTGTATTACAAATTTATAAAATCTTGCTTTTTAAGCTGTTTGTTTTTTTAAATCATCTTGGTGGTCTTATAACATATTAAAATCTGTGTAAATCCGCTTAATCTGTGTAATCTGTGTTCTATTTTTGGTTGTGGCTCCACCACGCTGTGATTATCTGAAAATGACGACTACTCTCATTAAATCGAAATTAAAAACCTTTGTTGGTGGAATCCATCCAAAAGAAGACGGCAAAAATCTTACCTGTAGCAAAAAGGAGGTACCTTCTATATCCCCCAAGACCGTGTATTTGTTTATGAATCAGCATATTGGCGCTCCAGCCAAGCCAAATGTTAAAAAGGGGGATACAGTTAAAAAAGGGCAATTGATAGGTGAGGCGCAGGGATTTGTATCCGCAAATATACATGCTTCGGTTTCAGGTAAAGTAATAGACGTCATACCATGGCATCATCCTGTTACAGGTATAAAATCTCCTGCTGTTATGATAGAAAATTCCGGAGATGATACATGGATAGAAGGCGCTAATGAGTCTTCGGATACAGGCCAAATTTCTCCTGATGAGATTAAACAACGTATCCAATCGGCTGGTATTGTGGGTTTAGGAGGCGCTACCTTTCCCACCCACGTGAAACTCACCCCACCCAAAGACAAGGTAATTGATACGGTTGTTATGAACGGCGCTGAATGTGAACCTTACCTTACCTGTGATTACCGCCTCATGATAGATAAACCCAGCGAAATTATCAATGGTCTAAAACTAATAATGAAGTGTATTGGTTGTAAAAAGGCACACATTGGCGTTGAGGCAAATAAAACGGATGTTTATAATCTCTTCAAAGATATTTTATCGAATGAGCCAAATATTAAAATAGACCTTATGGAAGTAAAATACCCACAGGGAGCGGAGCATCAACTTATTAAAGCGTCATTGAATCGTGAATTTAAACCAACACAACTACCGTTAGAAGTAGGCGCTGTTGTTATTAATGTAGGGACGGCTTTTGCTATATATGAGGCAGTAAAATTCAGAAGACCATTAATCCAGAGGATAGTCACCGTAACAGGGGATGGTGTTGAGAATCCGCAAAATTTTTTGGTACCGATAGGAACACCTATAAAACAGCTTTTAGAAGAAGCCCAAATTACCACAAATATCAACAAGATTATCTTTGGCGGTCCTATGATGGGCATTGCTCAGGGTAATATTGACATGGCTGTCACGGTAAAAGGCACTGGCGGCATCCTTGTGTTAAGAAATGCGCAGCAGTGGCGGTCGCATGCATGTATAAGATGCGGGCGTTGTATAGATAGCTGTCCGTACGGACTTAATCCCAGCGAGTTGAGCATTCTTTGCGAAGCAAAGGAGTTTAATCTGGCGCTGGAAAATAATGTTATGGAATGTAAGGAATGCGGTTGTTGCAGTTATATCTGTCCATCCAAAAGACCTATTGTTCATCTTATTAAATTTGCGAAAGCCGAGATAGCACGACAGAAGACAAAGGTGTAGATGATGGATATTTTAAATTATAACAAATTTAATTAGGTCGCTTTCGGTGATTAGTTTTATATATAAGCGCATACGCTGTAACTCAAAGCTTTAGCTTTGATTCGTCAAACCTGAAGGTTTGAGTTACATCCATTGCGGGTTCAGGTTTGCAACTTGAACCCGCCAAGGGTGTAATACCAAATATACATGACAAACTAAAAAAACTTATATGTCCAGCAAAAATCAAACCGATAACCAATTAATTGTCAGTGCGCCACCGCACATTCGGGATATAGAAAACATTCCCAGAATTATGTGGGCGGTGGTGCTTTCCCTGATTCCTGCTGGGATTGCAGGAGTTTTAGTGTTTGGATATTATTGCCTCTATATTGTTTCTTTAGGTTGCATAACTGCCGTCATCACCGAAGCACTCATCCTGAGGCTTCGAAAACTGCCAGTTTTGAATACCGTTAAGGATGGCAGCGCTGTTGTTACCGGAATCTTACTGGCATACATACTGCCGCCGAGCGTTCCATGGTATGTTCCTGTAGTAGGTTCGTTCTTTGCCATTGCCATTGTAAAACACACCTTTGGCGGATTGGGAAATAATATATGGAATCCTGCCTTGGCAGCGCGTGCATTTTTGCAGGTGTCGTATCCCGCAGTTATTAACTCTGACTGGCGTATCTTACAACACGGCGTTGGTAATTTTGCTCATAACATCACCAGCGTGGACCCTGAAGGCAAATTTGTGGATGCGATAACGAGGGCAACGCCGCTGGCTAAAGAAGCAGGTGCGGAGACATACCACTTTGCCCAATTATTTTTAGGAAATGTTCCCGGTTGTATCGGAGAGACGTCCGCAATTGCTTTATTGCTGGGCGGCGCTTATCTGATTTACAAGCGTTATATCAAATGGTACGTTCCTGCATATTACATAGCAACTGTTTTTATAATGGTCTTAATTTTGCCTTCACAAATAGCAACGCCGTGGGCTAAAAATCCTTTTTATCATGTCTTTGCGGGCGGTCTGATTCTGGGCGCATTTTTTATGGCTACGGATATGGTTACGGCCCCTCTGACAAGACGCGGACTTGTTATCTTCGCCATTGGAGCAGGTATGCTAACAGCACTAATTCGTTTTTATTCCGGCTATCCGGAGGGTGTTTGTTATTCTATATTACTCATGAATACGGCAACGCCTCTTATTGATAGGTTTACGAAACCACGGCTATACGGCACTAAGATTAAAAAGGTTTGAAATAGATGCAGAAGAAAGTACAATACACAATCATACTGACCATAGTCTCTCTTTTAGCCTCTGTAGGTGTATCGTCAACTTTTTTACTTACGAAAGACACTATTAAAAAAAAGGAATTAGCCTCACTAGCAGAGGCGCTGTACACAGTCCTTCCCGGCTTGGAAGATCAACCAGTGGAAATTACGCCGCCAGAAATAGCAGAGCATAATCGCGTTTACAAGGGCACAAACAAGGCTGGCAATCTTATTGGTTATGCAGCCTGCGGAGAAGCGCAGGGATATTCAAGCAAAATCAAAGTTATGGTGGGAATTGATCCAAATCTCGAAAAGATACTTGGGATTAATATCCTTGCGCAACGAGAGACGCCGGGTCTAGGCACAAAGATGACAGAGGCGGAAAGCACCAATACCTTGTACAGTCTGATCTATGGCAGGGAATTGAAATCTATAGACTGGGATAGTGATGAGGCTTGGAAATTATCGCCTTTCAGACAGCCGGAAAGAATAAGAAAATTTGGATTGTTAAAAAGAACAAGAAATAATGCTCGTCCGTGGTTTCAGGAACAATTTAAGCAAAAAACATATAACCAACTTATCGTGTCTAAGGTAAAAGACACGGAAAAGATTACGGCAGTAACGGGAGCTACAATATCCACAAAGGCGGTAATAAACGCAGTACTAGAGGCTATTGGCAAAATTAAAGGTATTGTTCAACCTTCAGCGTGGGAAATTAAATAGTCTTTAAAAACCAACTAAAGGTATATTGGATATGAAAAAGATTGAAGAAATCAAACCTATCGTCGAAGCATTAATTTTTGCCGCAGAGGAGCCTATTTCTGTACGTAAGATTGTCGAGATTGTTGAAGATGTCGAGAGCGCCCAGATACAGGAATCCATTGCGCAGTTAAAGAGTGATTATGATACACAAGGCAGGTCGTTTCAGATAGAAGAAATTGCCGGCGGTTATCAATTATTTACAAGGCATGAATATTACGAATGGATAGTAAAGCTGCGGAAAAAATCTGGGGAAACAAAACTTTCGCAGGCAGCCCTTGAAACGCTTGCTATAATTGCTTACAAACAGCCTGTCTTAAGGGCTGATTTAGAAGCAATACGCGGAGTCCAGTCAGGTCAGATCATCCGATTGCTTATGGAAAAAGATCTTGTTAAGGTCGTAGGAAGAGACGAATCGCTGGGGCATCCTTTGCTCTATGGCACCACAAGAAAATTCCTTGAATATTTTGGGTTAAAAAATATTAAGGAACTACCCAAGATAGAAGAGTTGGAAGCGCCGTAATAAGTTTCTTGGGTTTCCTGAGTTTACTGGGTTTGTTGAGTTAAACACACTACTAACTCAAGAAACTCTATAAACCCAATAAACCTAAATGAGGTATTCCGAGGTGAAATTTAAGCAATTGCACTCGTGGCGTGTAGATTACAAGAAAGCCGTTCGGATACAGGAAACTTTAAAAGACTTATTAATTTTAAAAAAACCTTGTGGAAAATTTCAAACTGTAGCAGGCGCTGATGTTTCTTACGACAAGCACAGCGATCGTTTTTTTGCAGGCGTTGTTGTATTTAAAATAAACAAAAATTTAGAAATAATTGAGTATGCGACGACTATAGGCAAGGCAAAATTTCCATATATACCCGGACTGCTTTCTTTTCGTGAGGCACCCATCTTGCTCGCGGCATTTAAAAAACTAAAAAATAATCCTGACGTAATCCTTTTTGACGGGCAGGGGATTGCGCATCCTCGTTTCTTTGGTTTGGCGTCTCACATGGGGTTTATTCTCGATAAACCATCTGTCGGATGTGCAAAAAGTTGGTTAGTGGGTGAATATAATCATGTTAAAAACACCGCAGGCGCTTATTCAAAACTTCTCTATAAAAAGAAGATTGTTGGGGCTGTACTCAGGACGAAAACGAACACCAGCCCTGTCTATGTATCGCCGGGACATAAGACAAATCTGGCATTTGCTATCCGCATTGCATTAAAGACTTGCCGGGGATACCGTATTCCCGAGCCAATACGACAGGCGCATCTGCTTGTAAATAGATTAAGAGAGAAATCACATTCACCTTGAGGATGTTTTATCTATGAAAATAAAAGCAGTAATCTTTGATTTGGATGACACCTTGTACGATTGCACAGGGTCGCTTATAGACGCATCCAGAAGGCGCGCCGCCAAGGCAATGGTCGAGGCGGGATTGCCTTGTACGGAAGAAGATGCTTATCAGTTACAAAAGGAACTTACAGAAAAACACGGTCCGTATCATCTAGTATTTAATGAAATAGTAAATAAATATCATGCAGATAATAAATTGGTCAACATTGCTTATAAGGCATACAACAGCAGCGAAGTGTCCGAAATCAAACCGTTTCCTGATGTTGTTCATACACTCAAGGAATTGAAGGAAAGGGGCTATAAACTTTTCCTGTTGACTGTGGGCGTTCACGAACGACAGGAAAAAAAGATAAATATACTCGGACTGAAACCATACTTTGATGAAATTGTAATCAACGACCAGGAGATAGGACTTCTCATGGAAGATTGTATTTGCAATCTTGCCGGGCGACACAATCTTAACCTCGTTGAAACCATTATGGTGGGCGACAGGGTGCGGGAAGAACTGCGAATTGCCAAGTCGCTTGGTATGACTACTATACAGATGATGCATGGAAGGTTTAAAAACGAACCTGCTGTAAATGAATGTGACAAGCCAGACCACAAGATCAAACGCATATTTCAGATTCCTACGATTCTCCAGCTTAGAAATATTGGAAAAACGCCTGACAAGCTTAGAATACTTGCGATAGGCGGCGGCACAGGACTTCCCATTATGTTGGAAGGTTCAAAAACGTATAGCAAGCATCTTGCCGCCGTGGTAACCGTTACCGATTCTGGCAGGAGTTCCGGGGTTTTAAGGGAAGAATTTGGGATGCTCCCGCCGGGCGATGCAAGAAACTGCCTTGTAGCGCTTTCTGAAACCGAAGAACAAGAGCGAGAGTTATACCAACTGTTTCAGTATAGATTCAACAGAGGTTCGTTGGAGGGCATGAGTCTTGGAAATTTACTGATGACTGCATTGACGGATATTACGGGCAGTTTTGAGCAAGCCATTAAAAAGGCCAGCAAGATATTAAACATTCGCGGAAAAGTGCTTCCTTCAACACTTGCCAATACCCACATTTGTGCAGAGCTTGAAGACGGAAAGCATGTAGAAGAAGAATTCAATGTGCGTGCCGTGGGAAAATCGCCAATTAAAAGGGTCTTCCTCAAAAGTAACGATGTAGTGCCTCTTCCGGAAACCGTTGAAGAAATTTTGAAGGCTGATATTGTTGTGATTGGTCCTGGCAGTCTTTATACGAGTGTCATAACAAATCTTCTGGTTTCTGGTATCAGGAACGCAATTCGCGCCAGTAAGGCAAAAAAGATTTACGTTTGTAACATTGTTACTCAGCCGGGGCAAACGGATCGTTACAAGGTCTCTGATCACATTAAGGCTGTTATAAAATATCTTGGGGAAGGCGTGCTTGATTATGTCATCGTTAATAACAATATTCCCCGCAAAGACATTCTCGACAGATACCAGAAAGAAGGCGCCGAGGTGGTTTTAATGGATGAAGGCGTTTATAATCTGAATGTAAACGTCAAAAAGGCTGACCTTGTTGAAGACCTCAATCAGAAGCGTATTCTCTGGGAAAAGCAAGACCTGCTCCGACACGACCCCGATAAGCTTGCCGATTCAATTTGCAGGGTTTATGCAAATTTGCCAATGTTGGCAGGGGCGAAGCATTTGACGGAATAAAACATGGACACAATTTGTACGGCGAGGCAAAATACCCTTGACAATTCAATCGTCCACGATTGAACCGAAACGTTTAGCCTGTTTTAACGTTATGATAGTAATTCAAAAACCGTTACTCAGTTCAAAATATGTGGTTCAATCTGCAAGATTGAACCATCGAAGAGTAGATGGGTGAGACCTATAATTCCCACTTAGGAAAGGGGGTCAGGGGTTGTTATCAGTGACAGGGTGAAACTTCTGTCAGTACAAGAAAAAGTCGCTTTGTTTTGCTTTTTAAAACCCAACCTAGTTTAATATTTTATTTTTGATTTTTGAGTTTATTGTTAGCTTTGCCTGTTCTGCGTTTTGAAGAAGCAGGTGTTTAAAACGCCCTAATGAAAGGAACTCGACGTGTATTCTATCAACAAGTATTTGTTTAAAGAATTTAAGATAGCGCCGGGACACAGGGCAAATTATGCCGTTCTCTGTAACCCTGAGTTTAAAGAAAGGCAGTGGGGTATGAAGTACTCTCCTGCTAATAACTATTCGAGAGAATACAAAATACTTCCCCTCTTTTCACATCCGCAAATTCCCACAAGACTCGCAGAAGGCACTGATATGATGCGCAAGGATAATAACTCGGTAATAGCCCAAAATTATCTGGTTATATCCCATTTCGAGGGAGAAGATGTCGTTGAATATTACAAAAAGAAAGGACTTCCAGACCAGCATGAAATTGGACGTGTGATTCAATATTTCTCCAGCACTATGCTGCCATTACAACACATGCATTCCAAAGGATACATTCATTCCGACATCAAACCAGGGCATCTCATTCTGAATCCTGCCGATTGCACGATGGCGCTGATAGACCTTGAGTGTGCGATTAAAATAGGGGAAATTATTTGTGGTATGAGCAGGGAATATGCCTCTCCGGAGCAGAAGGAAATGATTCGGTTACTGCGGCATCTCCCGGATGGAGAGAATGAAAAGTCCGTGCTAAAAAAGGTCAGGATGGGGACCGCCTCTGATTTATATGCTGTAGGTTTGGTCTTTTATCAGGTGTTAACAGGGAAGCTATGGCAGGAGTCCCCCACTCCCCCTGTAGAAATCAACAAGTCTGTTCCGGACAAACTAAACAGGATAATTTCAGGCATGCTGGAGGAAAATCCAAATAATCGCATCCAGTCCGCAGAGGCGTTAAAGGCTGAACTGGAGTCGGTGTAATATATACCCTCCACCTTGATGGGGGAGGCTAGGTGGTGGTGAAGGAAAAAGGCTGAAGACTGAGGGCGGGAGGCAGGAAAATTAGAATTTAAAAATTAAATATCAAAAATAAGGAGTGCCGCAATTTTAATATTTTATTTTTGAGTTTTAATTTTTGAGTTCGTTGTTAGCTTTGTCTGTTCTGCGTCTTGAAGAAGCAGGTGTTTAAGGTGCCCCAATTAAATGTTAAGGAATTTCAAAACACCCTCTTTGTCATTCCCACCCCTGTTTTCACAGGGGTAAACTTGTCCCCACGAAAGTGGGGAATGGGAATCCATAAGAAAAATGACAGAAAAAGGCAAAGTCGTTTTGTTTTGCATTGCAAAACCTAATTAATAATATAGCCTCCCCTTTGGAGGCTGTAGCATATTAAAATCTGTGTAAATCCGCTTAATCTGTGTCCTGTCTTTTGGTTGTGGCTCTGCCACGCTGTGTTCATCTGCATCCAAGAATTAGTATGAAAAAGCCTTTAGCGCGAAAAATAATTGAAGAACACCTCGTAACAGGCAAGTGGCAAGCCGGTACGGAAATAGGTATTCGTATAGACCAAACGCTTACCCAGGATGCCACAGGCACCCTTGCCTACCTTGAATTTGAGTCTATGGACGTTGGATGTATTAAGACAGAACTCTCCGTCAGCTATGTTGACCACAATCTTCTTCAGACAGATTATAAAAATGCAGATGACCACCGCTTTCTCCAGTCTGTTGCCCAGCGCTTTGGCATTTATTTTTCGCCGCCCGGCAACGGCGTATCACATCAAGTGCATCTTGAACGGTTTGGTATGCCCGGCAAAACGTTATTGGGGTCTGATAGTCATACCTCAACGGGCGGCGCTCTGGGAATGATTGCTATCGGGGTTGGCGGTCTGGACGTTGCGCTTGCTCTGGTAGGCGAACCTTTTTATTTTCAGGCGCCAAAGATATTGGGGGTAAAATTGACAGGGCAACTGCCTCCGTGGGTTTCGGGTAAAGATGTAATTCTGGAGATGCTCAGGAGGCATACTGTCAAAGGGGGCATAGGTAAAATTGTTGAATATTACGGGCAAGGGGTAGAGACGCTATCTGTTACCGATAGAGCTACTATTGCCAATATGGGTGCGGAACTTGGCGCTACTACAACAGTTTTTCCCTCAGACCGAAGGACGTTTGAATTTCTCAAAAGGCAGGGCAGGGAACACGTATGGAAAGAATATTCGGCTGATACAAACGCCGAATATGACGAGCATGACGAAATTGACCTGAGTACGCTTGAGCCTCTCATTGCCTGTCCATCTTCGCCTGATAATGTCAAAAGGGTTTCTGATGTAGAAGGTATTTCTGTATCCCAGGTTATTGTGGGGTCCTCTGTCAATTCTTCCTTTCGTGATCTTATGATTGTGTGTAAAACGATGGAAGGGAAAACGGTTCATCCCAATGTTAGTTTTGAAATCAATCCGGGGAGCCGTCAGGTAATTGAGAACATAGCTGCGCTAAACGGCGTCTTAACACTCATTCACGCTGGCGCGCGTATTCAGCAGTCAGGATGCCTTGGGTGTATTGGTATGGGACAGTCGCCAGCCAGCGGCACAGTTTCACTGAGAACGTTTCCAAGAAATTTTACGGGCAGGAGCGGCACGGAAGGCGACCAGATTTATCTGTGCAGTCCTGAAACGGCTGTAGCCGCGGCTATTTTTGGCAAAATTACTGACCCTAGAAAGTTAGGCGATTACCCTAAGATTAATGAACCGGGCCGTTACCTCTTTAACGAAAAACTTATCCTGAAACCATTGCCTGTTAAGGAACGTAAAAATATAGAAATTATAAGAGGTCCAAATATTGCTCCATTTCCGCAATTAAAGTCCCTCCCAGAGCATTACGAAGGAGAAGTTGTCTTAAAGGTGGGCGATAATATCACTACCGACCACATTATGCCGGCAGGTAATGAAGTGCTTCCGCTAAGGAGCAATATTCCTGCCATTAGTGAGCATGTTTATGAGAGGGTTGATGCGTTGTTTGCCAGACGATGCAAAGAGGTGGGCGGTGGGATTATTGTGGGAGGCGAAAATTATGGACAGGGCTCCAGCCGCGAACATGCCGCACTTGCCCCAAGATTTCTTGGTATTCAGGTGAAAATGGCGAAGAGTTATGCCCGTATCCATCGTTCAAATCTTATCAACTTTGGTGTAGTCCCGCTTGTGTTCAAGAATCCAAATGATTATAATTCAGTATTACGGGGCGATTACATTGTTATTATGGATATTAAGAAGGCCGTAAGGGATGGACATGAAGAATTAAAGGGATTGTGGAATAGAGAGAAGGAAATTGTCCTTATTCTCAAGGCAACGGAAAGAGAGCGGAAAATACTTCTAAACGGAGGATTATTAAATACTGTTCGGGGCAAATTGTTTGTCTCGTGTCCTGTTGAATAGATCAGGCTTCAATGCTAAGGAATTTCAAACTATAGTACTTCCCCCTTTGATGGGGGAGGCTAGGAAGGGGTAGAAGAAAAAGGCTGAAGACTGAAGGCTAAAGGGCCGAATGCCCTGAGTTATGGGACAACCAATATGTAACTCAAACCTTCAAGTTTGACGAAATCAAAGCCTTGTGTTGCAGCGTACGCACTTCTGCATAAAAGTAGTCACCGAAGGAGGCTTAATTCACCACAATATTTACAAGTTTCTTGGGTACGATGATGGTGTTGATAATTTTCTTGCCGTCTAAAAATGCTTTAAGATGTTCATCGCTCAGTACACGCATTTTCAGTTCATCCTCGCTT
>JAHFOX010000074.1 GCA_023261445.1 Planctomycetota bacterium | reverse complement strand
TCATCAAGGACTGCAATAGCGCAGGTATTATCCTTAGATGAGTCAATTACGGCATCATCGTTGTGACCTGTGTTAAATTTGCGAGACATTTCCAGCGTCCAGTTCTTACCGTCGTATATTCCCCTCCCATGTACATCGGCCATACTGCCGCCAGGCTGGCGTTGTTCGAAAGAATCTACTATGTTACCCTCAAATGCAGCAGGCTTTGGTTTCAGGTGATAGGATGAGGTGCCTTCGTCCATGATACGCGCTATATAGACAATTCCATGCCCACCCATCGAATATTCAACCCCATTTTGGATAGGCTTTTGACTGATGATATGCCGCTTATCATCTACCCAACCAACGGGGTTGCCGCGTCCGGCCTTCCAGTGCCATACATCGGCAACGTATTCATGTGTCAGGGTTATCATTCGAATATAGAATTTCTCCGTCATCGGAAATTCCAGGGCAAACTGATCATCCGGTTTTGACGGACGTTCATAGTCTTTCTTTTCAGCGTTCCAGACGTACGGGTCGCGCATATCGCTTTTCGTGTCATCATGCCATTGAGCCATTACGTAAAAGGTATCATCCGTATGAAGGGCACGAAGAACTACCTGTCCTGAATTATCACCTCCTATTGCCTCTCTGACGGTAACGGCAAGAGGTTTGGCTCTTCCCCAAATATCATCCATATTCCCATCAAGTACTGGCGGAGTTTTCGTGTAAGAAGACTCCCAGGTAAGTTGAGCGGAATCGTTACACCATCCATATCCTGCATAAAAGCATAAGATAAAACCACTCATAATTACAAACAAATTTTTCATGTTATGCCTCCAGATTTTAAAACGTTAACTTTCCCTTCGTATACTGTCACCAGGAAAACAAACGAGGCTAAGATTAATATTATCGCAATAATAGAAAAAGACCTCAGATAACTCAGATGTGCCAGCAGGAGTCCCGCCAGAATAGGACCTGAGGCATGGCCAATATCAAAGATGCTCCCAAAAGTTCCCATAGCAGCGCCATAATGCTGTTCCTTGCAGAATTCGGCCACCATTGCCGCAGAGGATGAGGTTACGAATGCCTCGCCAATGCCAAAAACGCTTGCCAAAAATAACAGAAAATAAAAATTATGTGTCAACGGAATGCAGGCAAAGGGAATAGCACAGACCCACATTCCGGAGAAGATAATCGGCTTCCTCCCATATCGGTCAGAGATTTTTCCCATAACTGGTTTTGCTAGGATAGTAGTAACAATCTGTGCCCCCCAAAGAATCCCGGCCTCGAATGCAGTCAGACCCGCAACGGTAACTGCATAAACAGGCAAAAACGCCTCTAAGGCGCCTACGGATAGGTTTTGTATGCCTTCCATATTACTGGTGATGAGAACCCGATAATCACTTATCGCCTCTTTTATACCTTTAGAAAACTTTTGCCATGTGTCTATCAGGGAGATTTTGTTTTGTCTTGTCTCTATATTTCTCGAAAGGAATAACTTCGAGGTAAAGGCCAAAGAGGTCAGGCCAAAAAGCCCACATATAAAATAGGCTATATGAAAATGGGCTAACGTATGACTCCCATTTTTACCAAGGTAGTAGAGGATATATCCACCTAAAGGAGCCCCAACAAGGTTTCCGATAATGGTAATGGAGGAAAACCAGGAAAGCCTCTCTCCCTTTTGCCCACCGGCAGTATCTGCAATCATTGCCATAGACACAGGGCCATAGATTGAAGTTGCCAGACCATGAAAAAACCTGATCCCCACTAATTGCCAATAATTAGTGACAAGATAATAGACAAATGGAGTCAAGGCAAAAATCAGGATACTTATGAAAAGCATTTTGTACCTGCCATAAATATCAGAAAGGGTACCCGCCGGCAATTTGAAGAAGATGCCGGTTATCGTAGAGGCTCCTACTACAAACCCAATAGCCTCAGGTTTAGCGCCTAAGGTCAAGGCAAATAAAGGTAGTATGGGGGTTCTTGCCATTGCATAACTCAGCCGGGCGAAGAAGCCTATGGTACATAAGGTAGTATAAGGTGATAACAATTTATTTGTCATGTTCTTTCCCGGTTCTTTGTTTACTGCTCTTTAAATGGACGTCGAGTGGTGGCATTTGTTAACTCCTTTCATTATTTGAAGAATAATATGCATAAAGCGCATCAAATATTTCCAGTCCCTTTTCCAGTAGTTTACTATCGTCTCTTAATTTCTGGCTCAATCCAGTAACTATTTGAGTTATCCCATCCGCCTCTTTCCTGCTGTATTTGTTATCCTTTAAATCGATATCATGGACAATTTCAGCAATTGATTGTAAAGCCGAATCCTTCAGGTCAAACGCCTTAATAAGTGTTTCGAAGGTGCAATCTTCTCCGTGATGGGTAAACTCTGAGCCATACATATCAAAAGGGATTTCATTTTTTGATTTTTTAACCTTTGAAGAAAAAACAAACTTAGCCTTTGGGTCTATGAATCTTTTGATAAGCCAGGCAGACGCTAGACGGTCAATGAAGATATCTTTCCTTGTTACCCATTTCTTATTCAAAAAATCCTTCACCTTATAAACCTTGTTGATGGTGGTTATTCCCTTTTCAGTAGCCTTAGACCACCCGTTTAGTTTCTGCTGCATTAGATATATTTTATTAAAGACGTTCTCTTTTTGTGAAGCGTGGAAAAAGTCAATTCTGGCTATGTCTTCAGTACTCCCGATTAACTCGTTTAGCTCCTTATTGAGTGTATCCTTTGATTTATCTGTTATGCCATTCGTACCTTCTATTTGTCCTATCTTTTTTAACAAAATATTGCACGAGTCAATCAGTTCAAGATATCCCTTATCACAAACATCCCGGAATGCCTTAACAATTTCTGCGTCTTGCTCTTTACTTAATGACTCGGTGATAAACAACGAGGCGTCGCTGCCGCCGTCTTTAATTTGATTACAAATCCACTGCATAATCTCTTCGTGCTCGTTTGTATACGGGAGCGTATAGACGGCGTTTTTGAAAAGTACGGCCCCGTGTTTTTTCAAATTTCTCCAGATTTTAACCCGAAGATTAGGCGAATCCTGCGCAATCTGGTGTATAAGCAACAACCACTTGTTCATGTTTGCTCCAAATATTTAAATGATGTTATAAACATTACATGCGTTACCATTGTAACATATTTTGTTATGCTGTCAATAAATTATTTGCTTTAATCTTGTATTTTCATTGATAACCATGCTGTATCTCAGTATTTTAAAATATAAATAATGGTTACTTATACGATATTACTCTTTATTTCCAGAATCGAAGAAATTATAAAGAAACTGATGTTTTGTGCTGCAAAATATCATAAACATGTTTTGACCAAACGTATACGTTGTCTCTGTATATACATTATTTCCCTTATTATTTTCTTCACCATTTTACTTTCTACTAATTTTCTTCATGCCCATGAAGAATCCAAAAACAAGCCAATCCTTACGCTTTCCAACTTCTTCTCTGAGGGTTGGAAATTTGGCTCATGGGAAGAACCTGCCGAGGAACCAGACCGGTCTCCTCGTTTCAAGCTTCTTAAGATATCTGCCCCCGTCTTTGAGCGCGAGGTGCGTATGAATTACTCGTTCACCAACAACGGTGACGGTGGAAAGATTGACGAGCATGAATTAGAGCTTGAACTTGAGGTACCTGTCAGCAGAAGACTTTTGATAGAAGTCGAACCTAAAGTTTTATCGGTATCTCCAAACGATGACGAAGAAGATGACCACATTGGCTTTGGTGACACCTCATTGTTATCCAAAGTCATGCTCCTTGAAACATGCAACACCACCTTGTTATCCGTATTTGGCGCAGAATTTCCTACAGGAAATGAAAATCACGAACTAGGAAGCGGCATGACCACTATTATCACAGGACTAGGGCTATGGAGAGACCTTGGCAGGCGCTTTGCCATCCACAACTATTTTGGACTTGATATTCCCGCAGGTGGTAAATCTGAAGAAGCCCCTGATACTACCATTAAATATGCCGCCGCACTAGCCAAGACCTTCACATCAAAAGACACATATCTTTTTGGCAATCTTACCTTGTTTGTTGAACTCAACGGAGGCTCAGACATAGGATCACACAGCGATAACACACTGGTGAGTATCCTTCCGGGTATCAGATGGAATCTGAGACATGGATTCTGGCTAATGCCTGGAATAGAATTTCCCATAACAAATAGAGATGAATTCGATAATAGGGTCTGGTTTAGCGTGTTGAAAGACTTCTAATCTGAATCAGAGATTTACGAAAACTTAATCTATTAAATTCCTTTTCGCCTATTTATTGCAAAACTCTAACTGTCCCTCAATCTTTTCAATCATGGTAGTGTATTTTTCATGAACGCCGGTAGAAATATCTATTTTTTCCATTTCATCAAATTTACTAATCAACATTATTTGATCGTCGCTAGTCAACACCTTGTTTATCCACGGGAATAGGTTCTTTTCTTCCATTTGAATATGCTTTTTCGTATGCTTTATATAAGCATAAGCAATTTTAGTAATCTTCTTTTTATACTTTTTGCCCAGATGAATATAGTTTATGGCTCCAGACAAATCTCTTATCTCATCACGTGCAGAAACATGCTCCATAAGCAACTGCCCCAAAAAATCCTTCTTTTCGCCTCCTTGCGCATTTTTTAGAAACGGAAATAGCACCTTATCTTCCTTTTCCTGATGACATTTATCAGAGAATTCACGGATAATCTCTATAATTTCACAAAACGTTTCTTTAGAAACGGGTTTGCCGGCATCAAGACAATACGAGGCTTTTTCTAAAATGTCTAATGTCCTTTTTATAATCTCAAATTCACGTTGTAACGTTTCGGTAGCTAATTGACTTGAATCCTGAACGTGTCCTGCATCACAATAAAGGGTGTTATTTGAAGGAATACAGTCTGAGATACATAAACATGAAGCAAAAATGGTGATTATAAAATATTTGTTTCTTATCATGTGTTTATTGTCCTAGCAAAGCCTCAGCAATGCGAATATCTTCAGGCGTTGTTATCTTGATATTTTCGTCTGTACCGGGCACAATATAAACGGGATAGCCTGCCTTCTCCGCCATCTGCGCATCATCTGTAAATTCAATATCAGCATCTTTAAACTGATTAAAAACTTTTAAGATTAGCTTCCTTTCAAATCCTTGCGGTGTTTGCGCCATCCAGAGATTGTTTCTGGGAACAGTCCTCCGGATGCAAAGATTATCTCCAGACTCCTTAACCGTAGCCTTCATAGGAGAGGCAAGTATTGCTGCGTGGCATTCTTTTACCTTATTTATAACCGCTTCTATATGCTCTTTTCTCACAAGCGGCCTGACGACGTCGTGGATAAGCACAATTTCGGCATCTGGATCAGTCTGGCAAAGACCGTTATAAACGCTGTCCTGCCGCAGCTTGCCGCCAGTTACTATTTTTTTAACCTTACCGGCTTCAAGGGTAATCTGCCATTGTTCACGAAGTGATTTTGCTTCATCCTCGCCAACAACAAGGATAATTTCATTGATCTTGTCGTTCTGAGAAAAACGCTCAATCGTGTGAAGGAATATAGGTTTGCCATGAATCTGCATGAATGGTTTTTTGATAGCACCACCCATGCGCAATCCAAGACCTGCCCCGACTAAAATAGCGGATACTTTCACTATCTATACCCTCTCATACGGATAAAATAACTTTTTGTATTCGTCCTGTGCAAAGCGGTCTGTCATCCCTGCTACATAGTCGCACACTCCCTGATAAAGGCCCGCTTCCTCTATCCATCTCTGGTACTCAATAGGAAGTTGTTTGGGGTTTTGAATAAATGCTATAAAAAGTTCCTCCACAAACCGCTTCGCCTTGTCTGACATTCGGGCAACCCGATAGTGCTGATAAACATTTTTATAAAGAAATTCCTGCAGTTTCTTCTTTTGTTCGGATAATGCGGAAGAAAATGAGGCAATAAGTATCGAATATTCTCTGACGTCTTTAACAGTCTTTATGCCTTCACGTTTAATTATTGACATTGTATTTTCAAGCAGGTCGGTAACTTCCATGTTGATCAGCGCTTTTATCGTTTGCGCTATTAATATGTCGTGGCTATGTATTATATATTTTTGTTTCACCTTCTTTTGTGTTTCTTTCCATAAATCAACTTCCTGAAGATTCTCTTCCGTAATAATGCCTGCCTTCAGGCTGTCGTCAAGGTCATGGTTATCATAGGCAATGGAATCCGCCATATCAACAATCTGCGCCTCCAGCAGGGGACGTTCATTTGTATTGTATTCCGTTGTGATGGGGTGATTGTTATAAGGAGAGTTATGCTTTACGATAGATTCTTTCAGTTCCCAAGATAAATTGAGTCCCGGAAAGTTTGGATACTTGTGCTCAAGGATATCAACGACACGCAGTCCGTGTAAATTATGTTCAAAACCGCCGTGCCCTTCCATGAGTTTTTTCAAGGCATCCTCGCCCGAATGTCCAAAGGGCGTGTGCCCCAAATCGTGCGCAAGCGCAATTGCCTCTGCAAGGTCTTCGTTTAAGTTCAAAGACCTCGCAATACTTCGCGTAATCTGCGAGACTTCAATGGTATGTGTCAATCGCGTTCGGTAGTAATCTCCTTCGTGATTTACAAAAACCTGTGTTTTATATTCAAGCCGCCGGAATGCAGTAGAGTGGATAATGCGGTCCCGATCTCTCTGATAAACACCGCGATATTGGTGTTCCTCTTCCAAATATTTCCTGCCCCTGGAATCCTTGCTCTTCATGGCATAAGAAGCAAGTTCCCGTTCTTCTCTGGATTCGATTTCTTTTCTTGTTAGCATAATATAAATAAAATATTTACCTTTTGGACACAGATGAACACGGATTATTATGAATTAAAATACCAAAAAGACAAAATTATTATCTGCGTATTTCTGCGAAAATCTGCGTCCCGATTAATTTACAAATGCTTTTTGAACTCCTTATAAAGTCCTTCCAGAGACTGTGGGATAACTTTCACATCGGAAAGAACAGGCATAAAGTT
This sequence comes from Planctomycetota bacterium, assembly GCA_023261445.1. Classification (GTDB taxonomy): domain Bacteria; phylum Planctomycetota; class Brocadiia; order Brocadiales; family Brocadiaceae; genus 2-12-FULL-39-13. The sequence continues at coordinate 3,937 of JAHFOX010000074.1, read as the reverse complement.
TGTATCACCATTCCACCGCGGTACGATATGAAGATGGAAATGCCCGACAAGCCCAGCGCCTGCGGTCTTACCAAGGTTAATACCCATATTAAAACCTTCCGGTTTCATTATTGTTGTAAGGAGTTTCTTCATATCTCTTGTCAGTTTCATAATTTCAAGCATTTCGCTATCCGTAAGGTCGGAAATATCGGACTTGTGTTTGTTCGGCGCCACCATGAGATGCCCGCTGTTGTAAGGATATTTATTAAGGATACAAAAACACTCTTTGCTTCGATGAACAACCAACTGTTTTTCGTCCTGATTATCCTGAAGTGCGTTACAAAGAAAACACCCTTCTTCTTTGGGATGTTCCTGAATATAAGTAATGCGCCATGGCGCCCAGAGGTTTTTCATTGTTTGATAATCTAAACAAAAAATTGATTTACGAAGTGTAATTTGCGATTTTAAATCCCAAATCGTAAATCGTAAATAAAATACAGTATTATCTACATCCAGTACATGTAGGGGCTGTGCAACTGCCACAACCACCAGAATTGCTATCAGAAGCACTACCCCCATTGCCTCCCACCGACATCCCAAACACAGAAAATATCTTGTGGATATTATCAGCCTGGCAGGAAGGGCAAAATAACTTTTTCCGTTCCGAGGCGCTTCTAAAGTATTCGTCAAATTTGGTGTTACACTGATTGCATTGGAATTCGTATATTGGCACAATAATCCTCCCGTACCCTCACTATAGCGGCACGAAGCTTGCAGTATGGGTTAAACTGAGCGGGCATATCAATTTAAAAATCAAAATTCAAAATACAAATATCAAAAATAAGGTATACCTAAATTTTAATTTTTATTTTTGATTTTTAAATTGATTTGGATAAGCTTACACCTCACCAACCCGCTTTTGCTCAATTTAAGGCAAATACGACATTGGATTGACAGGTTTATCTTTCACGTATATCTTGAAATTAATCTCTTGCGGTCTTGTCTGATCAATAATTGCTATAGGCTGTCCCAGTTCCACATAACTGCCTTCTCCCACAATTGGATTGCTGCGGCATCCGTATATAGTACGAACGCCCCCGCTATGCTTAATCACTACGACATACGTGCCGTCATCCATATCCGTAACAGCCTCAACTATGCCGTTTTTAGACGCAACGATTTTCTGGCTTGGCTGAGGCAGTATGCAAACACCCATATTTTTGACGCCGTTCCTTACCTCGCCAAATTGCGATATAACCTGTCCCTTTGCAGGCCAAATAAATCCCTTAGAAGACACGCCGCTTGCAAAACTGCTTGTCGGTGGTGTATCGCTTGAATACGACGAAACCGACGAATCAGACTTTCCGGAAACAGAAATGACAAGCTTTTGCCCCACTTCCAGATTATTTGTGCTGGCTATATGATTCGTTCTAAGAATAGATTCAACAGTAACTCCATAATCTTTTGATATGCGCCATAAGGTATCTCCCTTTTTAACTATGTAGATTGTCTTTCCGCTTGAAATTTTTGGTTGTGATTCTTTGTCTAAAGTGGAATAACTTCTGCCGGAAACGCTTGCAGGCTGGCGAGTAGCAGCCAATCTCTTGCCTTCAATGGATTCGATTTCACTCTCAAGCTGTGGAGGCACCTTTGACTTTTTGGGTTGTAAGGCACAACCTCCTATCAAAAAAAAGAGGAGTATTGCACCTATAATAGTTAGGTTTACTAAATGATGTTTTTGCATCATGAAATTCTTTTACCACAGAACACTGAGTATACAGAAAATATTTTTAGTTTAGCATTTTAATTACCAAATTTTAACAATGCCTATAAGCAAATTCAAGTGTTTAAAGTTATTCGCAATTGTGATAAGTTAGACACGGATAAACACTGATGTAGAGACGCAATGCATTGCGTCTCTACACGACATTAAAATTCCTAGCATTAAATTACCAACTTCCAACATACAATTTTCAACTTTTAACTGATATTCGGCGATGGTTTGCCTATAAAATAGCCCTGCGCATAATCATGGTCCTCTATACCCAGATAGGCAGAGGCAAGCACGCTGGTCATTTCTCTTTATCAGTTTTAAAAACTTCACCGGCTGGCTTTGGTTTCCCAATATAATAGCCCTGCGCATAATCTACCCCATATTCCCTCAGCAACTGTAATGTTTTCTCGTTTTCCACATATTCTGCAATAGTCTTTTTCTCAAGTCCCCTCGCCATCTCTACCATGCCCCTTACCAGATGCTGATCCGTACGGCTTTCAGGCAAGTTGCGAATAAAACTGCCATCAATTTTTAAATAATCTACCGGCAGATTCTTCAGGTAATGGTATGAAGAAAAACCACTGCCAAAATCATCAAGCGCAAAGCAACACCCGAAAAGCTTGAGCGTAGAAATGAAATGTTCGGTTTCAATCATGTTTTCAATACTGGCAGTTTCCGTTATTTCAAACATAATGCTTTCCGGAGAAATTCCTGCCTCAGATATTTCTTTCTGAATGAAAGTTAATAATCCTTTATCATTAAATGCCTTTCCCGAAAGGTTAATATCGAGAAATTTCCCCTTTTCTGATCTACGCTCGTTCCCTCGCAATTGATTTTTGTTTTTGTACGAAAGGTTAATGTCAAGAAATTGCCCTTTCTCTGACACCTTGTATGCAACAAAGAAACGAACTGTTTTGCTTACTACCCAGCGATCAATTTCATGGATCAGTCCATACCGCTCTGCAACGGGCAAGAAGTCATCCGGCATGATGATTTCCCGGTTCTCACCCAGCATGCGCAGCAAGACCTCATACCCGCAGACAATCTCTTGTTGTATGTCATATATTGGTTGTAAATACAAGGCAAACAAGTCCTGTTCGAGCGCCTTCTGAATGCGATTTTCCCAGACGAACCGTGAATCAATCTTCACCTTATGTTTGGGCTCAAATACACAAATGCGGTTACGACCTTCCTCCTTTGCAGCGTACATGGCTACATCGGCACAGGAGAGTAATAATGTTCCATCGTTTCCATATTCCGGGAACTGAACAATACCAATACTTGCCGTAATACCAAGGCTTAATATCTTATCTATATGGCAATGTTCCTTTATTGACAAACGGATTTTTTCTGAAAATGTCTGTGCCTGTTCCAGCGTGGTAAAAGGGAGAATAATGGCAAATTCGTCACCCCCCAGCCTGGCAATGACATCGGTCTCGCGCACCTGTTTTCTCAGTACACCGGCTAGTTTTATGAGAAGCATGTCCCCTTCATAGTGACCCAGGGTATCATTGACATATTTGAAATTATCCAGATCCATTAATATGAGCGCGCCGCTTTCTTTATGGCGTTTCATCTGGACTATCCAATTCTCCAATTGTGTCATTAAATATCGTTTGTTGTGAAGCTCGGTAAGCGAGTCATGTTCTGCCAGAAAAACGAACCTTTCCTCATTTTTCTTCCGCTCAGTGATATCCTCCTTTATTGCAATATAGTTGGTAATACGTCCTTCGGCGTCCTTAATTGGTGAAATGTATGTATTTTCCCAATACAACTCGCCATTCTTTTTCTTGTTGCATAATTCCCCGCACCATGCAATGCCTGAGGTAATCGTATTCCACATATCTTTGTATGTTTCTTTCGGTGTCTTTCCAGATTTTAACACCCGGGTATTTTTCCCCACTACTTCTTCCCATGTATAGCCGGTAACCTGCATAAATTTTTGATTGACATATTCTATGTTGCCGCTGAGATCCGTGATAGCAACTAAAACCGGACTTTGTTCGGTAACAAGAGATAATTTTCGAATTTGATCCTCCATCCGCTTGCGCTCAGTAATATCCCAGAAAGTCCCTATTACACCGGTAATTTTGCCTTTTTCATCTCTTAACGGAATTTTGATTTTTTGTATAATAATTTTTTGCTCATCCTTAATATATATATCTTCTATCTCCTCCGTTTGTC
>JAHFOX010000010.1:37507-38971 GCA_023261445.1 Planctomycetota bacterium | reverse complement strand
GATATATCCACGCTTGAAGATTAGCTCAATACACAGGCATGTGTTTACGCTTGTGTGTTAAGTTTATTTTAGATTGTTTCTTTAATCCTAGTAGAAAGGAGGGGTGGAAGTATGGAAGAAAATCTGGAAAGTAAAAATAGTTTCTTAAAAAATTTAACAGATACTTTTGGCAAGGTTATAGCCTGGGGTGTAATGCTTGTTATCGTGATCGCCATCGTCACGGCAATAGGAATCGGCATGATGCGCGCTGGTGTAAAATACGCTATTGATTTTACAATGGCAAGCGCTGTTTATTATGCGAGAGCAGCCCTAATAGACAATCCTGAATTCACCAAAAAGGTACGGGACAACGTCAGGGAAGCTGTTGAGTATTCATTTAGAAAGGCAAAAAGCGAATTGCTTCACGACGAAGCCTTTAACAGAAAATTACGAGAGAATACTAAGGAGGCGGTCGAATATGCCTTTGACAAAGTAAAAAACGAGGCGCTCAACGACCCTGCATTAAATCAAAAAATAAAGACAAATACAAAGGAAGCATTGGAATATTTGTTTGACAAAGCTAAACAAGAAGCAATATCAGACGGTAATTTTCCCGAAAAGGTAAAAACTAATGTAAAAGAAGGCATTGAATACACCGTTCATGAAATAGATAAAATCAAATAGTTTCAACGTTTATCTTTGAATTGCTCAGGTTGAATTGAAAACCAGTGATCAACCTTTCTGTAAATGCGTAATGCGTTTCTGTTGGATACTGCTCGCGCTATACCCAATCAACTTAACCATAAATATTAAGGGGAAATTTTTATCAATGGAACAGACAAAATTTAATAAGCCTTTTTTTAACGATGTGGAGTCAATTAAGATCAAAGATCCGCTTGCAATTGCTCTTGGCGCAATGGATAAAAACGAGGCATTTGTTTTTAGTTACACTGACGCAGTTAAACTTGCAGGTCACTCGTGTCCTGCGGTATCAGGCGCATACAAATTAACACAACTGGCTTTGAAAAGTTTATACGGCAATGAAATCCCGACACGCGGACAAATCGGGGTGATCTTTAAAGGAGGAATAAACTACAAGGTAAATGGCCCAATATCGCAAGTTGTTACCTTAATCACCGGGGCTTCTGGTGAAAGCGGTTTTAAGGGATTGGGCGGCGGTCGTTACAACAGACAAAATCTGCTATCCTTTGACGAGACAGAGGAAGCAGACGAAGATGCAGTATGCACCGTTATATTTGAAAGAATGGATAACAACAAAAAGATAGAAATTTCTTATAGTAATTATATGCTTCCTGCTAACCCTAAAATGGGCGATTTGATGCCATTAGCGGTAACAGGAAAAGGAACCGATGCAGAGATAAAGGAATTCGGAGAGTTATGGCACGATAGGATTAAAACTGTCCTGATGAATCCACCAAAGGGCATGTTTGTGATTAAGGAATTAAAATGACCAACAACCCACTG
>JAHFOX010000010.1:0-37407 GCA_023261445.1 Planctomycetota bacterium | reverse complement strand
CACACAGCCGATGGTATTCCTGTAAATGCCTTGAAAGATTATGTACTTCCCGATCAACCTATTGGTATGCTTATTGGCAGGTTTGGGGATTGTGGCAGGCTATTCCCGATGGGAACTTCAGGATCAATCCATATCCGCCCAAGCGAAGATGGTGAATTTCTATATCTGACCATGAACGATGATACTATTGGATTATACGGCAAAGGATTTAAGGATAACGAAGGAAAACTTATTGTAACAATTAACCAAACGAGGAAAGAATGATTATTCTCTCTATGCGGCAAAATTTATTAATAAAACCCGCCGGTCTTTTGAAGCAAATATATATCTTGACGAGGAAATTTTAAAATGTATAATATTGCAATATTTATTAGCAAATGATGACAATTGGCGAAAGGGGGTGGAGGATAGGAGGTAAATTAATTTAGAATTAAGTTTTATGTTATATATAAGTATTAATCATAAATATAAGAAAGGAGATACGGACTATGTTTAAAAACATATTTGCAGGGTTCATCGGTGTAGCGTTAATCGCAGGGATTGGCATATCAAAGGCTCAGGCTTATGAGGTTAAACCTGCAAAATTATGGGTTACGGCAATCGCCATAGGAACACCTATCGAGGGGGCAGAAATAAAGGTTGGCGAAAACTCATGCACAACCGGCAAGAATGGCACATGTGTATTTGAATTAAAACCTGGAACATATTCAATTACAGTTCATGAACACGGCGGCGCAAGCGCTCACACTGAAGTTACTTTGGAAGAAAAAAATATTAGGTTTATATCATTGGATTTAGGGGCTAGCGCACTCCATCCAAGCGGACAGCACTAATCCTGATATAACACCACAGGATTTAACTAAGTTCATAATGTGAAAGGCAGTTGTTAAAGAAACAATTAACAACTGCCTTTTCTTTTATTAAAGCATGATCAAACTAAAAAAAATACTTTGCCCTGTTGATTTCTCGGCTTGTTCTACACACGCACTTAGCTACGCAACTGACCTATCAATTAAAAACAAGGCTTCATTATATTTGATACATGTTGTAGAAACCCATGTAAATGATGTAAGAGATATGCTCAAGCAAATTGACTTGTTATTGGATGACAAACAGATTGACGAATTAAGGGTTCAACTTACTAGTTTAATACCAGATAATATACAAAAAAGTATTACCATTGAGACTATTATTGTTAAAGGCATTCCATATGTCGAGATAATAAAAACCGCCAGGGATAAACAGATGGATTTAATAGTAATGGGCACACATGGCAGAACTGGCTTGGAACACATATTAATTGGAAGCGTTGCTCAAAGGGTTATACAAAAAGCTCCCTGCCCGGTATTTAGTATAAGACTTCCAGAACAAATATTTTCAATGCCCTGAATATCCGTATTCCAAATTACACACATTTTGAATATTGGCTGATTACCACCATGAAACACCCTCACTTACAGTAATACCTTTATGCACAAGGCTATCTGTCTGTAAATATCTGTTTTCACTTATATACTAATTACTTAACTACTTGTGCAAATTAATCATCAGACAATATCTATAATATATTTTACGGTATGCCAATTGCTAATCCATAGAAATGAATTTCTGGCAAGTAATTTTGTAAAGAAACTAAAAATCTGACCCTGATCCAGACAGGTTACGGGATTGTTTTGCGAGAATGTAAATTGCTTACAAAAAAATATAGTCCAAAAACAGCATCAACACATTTGGCGAAACCGAAGCTCAGCTTGGACATTAGTAATATATATGCATATCGTCCAAAGATGCGTAAAACAGAGGAAAAACTCGATCCAATTTTTAACGCAATAACATATCCTATAGTTGTATTTGATACGGAGTTCAATGTAACAAATATAAACAAAGCAGCTAAAGAATTTTTTGTAGGCCGTCCTATTGAGAAAAAGTGTTTTTTTACAAAGCACAAATTTGCGCTTGCCTGTAAGAATTGTCCGACATGGCAAGGGCAAAACAACAACCGGTGAAATTCTAAGCTCCAAAACCAATAGCCTTGTCCTGTTGAAAACATACCCGATTTATAATTGACTGAAGAATATAAAAGGGGCTGTATTGATCGGCAGGGAAAGCAATGACGTAACTATAAAGCGGAAAAAATGAAAAGCAATTTATAAATGCCGCCATTTTATTGTAATATTTATCCTACCCAGAAAAACCAGAACAGAAAATTTTAGGTTTACTATTAGGGATTTTTGATTTAAAATATAAACCATAAATCGTAACCTATTATGAATCCCACAAAATCTACCTTGTATAAATATTGTTTCTTTTTAATCCTCTCCTTCATCTTAATCGGTTGTTTAAGCGGAACCAGACCGCATGTAAGGCTTTCCCCAAAACTTGATAAAGGACTTTATCAAATAACTCCTTTACCGCTTACTGTTGGTATTTATATTGAACCAACACTGCGCAATTATGTCCAGGAAGTACCTTTGAAACAGGATGAGGCCGGTACGCCTTATTATGTTTTTCCAAACTTTATTTTTCCAATCGGCGAAACTCTTTCTTCAAAGATCGGGGAAATGTCACGAATCGTATTTAAAAAGGCAATATTCATAGATAGTTTACAGAATAAGGAATTTTTGAATAAAGAGGCATTGGACGGAGTTTTAGCCGTTAGTTTAAAGAATTCAGAAATAGAACTTCATATGGATGTGTCTGTATGGAGGGCTATTGGACAACATAACCTTTCAATCACGGCATCATTCTTAGATCCAAAACTGCATAAAATTTGGGAGTCAGAAATTATCGTAGAAGGGAAAGGTTTTGACTTTGTAAGTTCAAAAGTTGAACACGAATGGTGGATGACTACTGGTCCTAATTTTGCGCCTGCCGTTGATGAGGCAATTCAAATACTTATATACGAACTAGCCCAGAAACTTATTACTTCAAAAGAAATTCTTGATTATGCACACCGGGAAAAACTCTAGGCATTTACTGATTAATTACAATCTGAGCTTCTTTACGAAGACGCTCGAGTAATTTAAGAATCTCCGCATCTATTGCCTCTAAACGCACATTCCTCTTAATATCTGCAAATTTTATATTGGAGCCTTCCTTTTTGTCGGTAACTTTTATAAGGTGATATCCATATTCCGTCTTAACAGGTTCGCTTACCTCGCCTATTTGCAACGAAAATGCTGCATCTAAAAACGGTTTTGCGAGGGAACCCTTTCTTTGAATAAACCCCATGTCTCCGCCTTCCTGGGCTGATAAATGAGCAGAGTGTTTTCTTGCAAGCTCATCAAAAGAAGCTCCCCTATCTATCTCTTTCTTGATATTTTTAATTTTTTCCAGTGCTTTCGAAAATTCTTCCTGCGTTTTCAAATCCCTTGTATCTATTAGTATGTGACTAACCCTGATAGACTCGCCATTAAATAGGCTTTTGTTTTCTTCAAAAAATTTCATCAGTGTTTCATCATCAACTTTATTATTAAAATATTTTTCAAGGGCAATAGAATGTTTTATACCTTTTTTGAATTCATTTATGTCGGAACCTACGGCTGCGAGAACCTTTTCCAAAGATGGACCATTATATTCCTGATTGCCAGCGATATCGCTCCTTATCCGCTCCACTTCCCTTTCGATCTCCTCCGGAGCAACAATTAAACCTTGTTTATCAATAAATTCCTCCAGCAAAATATCGGTAATTAATTGGTCAATGATTTCTTGCTTTACAGCATTTAGCGTTTCAGAATCAGCATCTTTAAAATCTGTAAGCCGTTTAGTCACCGCCTCCAGAGTTATTTTCTTGCCATTAACAGTTGCTACAACATCACTTTGTTGTTTCGATTCTGAGGAAAAAGCAACTTGCTGAAGTACAACCAAGATAAAACATATTAAAGATGTTAACCATTTGTTCATTGTACTATCTCATTCAAACATATTATTTTCGTAATTGGACTTAACTGACCTGTTTAACTATACAAAACCGCCAGAAAATTGTCAAATATAAGTCGGAAACGGTTGGAATAGGGCATTAATCTGTTTTTTACCATACGCATTCTAATTTCTATTCTTCAGTATTTCATCTAATATCTCTAGTATTTTAACTCTATGAGTGCCAGCCCAGTAGATTTGATTGCATTGCGGACAGACGTAGAATTTATCCTGCGTCGAGTAAACATACGGTTGTATCCTGTCCTTTATTTTTTTCTTTTCGACACAATCTAATCGCACGTTACAAGATAAACATCTCGTAAAAATATCGGACTTGTAATCAATACTATATTGCCTGATAACCTCTCTAAGTTGTTCTTTATAGTCATCACTCTTGATACAGAGCGAATTTCTCGCTGACTTGCGTTCCGTCAATTTCCTGTCCATTGTCAATATTATGCGATGTTCTTTAAGTGCCATGGCAATAAGATCGTCATCAGAGATAGAAGATTCATAGACCACATCGTATCCAAGCAGTCTCAGCCACTTTGCAAGTCTGCCAAGCATGGCATCTGCTATGAATTTTAAATGACCTGATGTCATAATCCTAAAATTGAAATACCTATATGAACAGGTTCAAACCAGCTTGTCTTTGGAATTCCTTGCATACATCAAATTAATGTCAATGTTTGTCAATTATTCGTATCTCCTCAACAATTTTAGGAAGGGCCGTGCCTGCCTTTTCCTTTATGAAATAATCTGCATCTGAAAAAGCTTCCTCGATGTTAATCTCTACAATCTTTGCTCCGTTCTGTTTCGCAGTGTTAGGTAAGGATGCCGCCGGATAAACAATGGCAGAAGTGCCAACGAGAAGCATGGTTTTGCATGACATGGATTCGTTTCTTGCCTTCAAAAGCGCATCCTGCGGCAACTCCTCGCCAAATAAGATAGTGTTCGGTTTGAGGACGCCACCACATAGGCAATAAGGCGGAATACCATCAGGGATATGCGGCGCTTCATACTCCTTGCCGCATTTAGTGCAATAAATCTCCCTAATGCTTCCGTGAATCTCAACTACATTTTTGCTTCCAGCCTTTTTATGCAGACCATCAATGTTCTGTGTTATCACACATCTCACTATTCCCATATCCTCCAAATCCTTTAAAGCATAATGAGCTTTATTTGGCTGATACTTGTCGTAGTCCTTAATAAAATAGTCCCGTAACGACCAGTATTTTGAGGGGTCTTTTCTAAACACATCAATTGAGGCATATACCATTGGATCGTACTTTTCCCATAGTCCGCCTTTTTCTCTGAAAGTAGGTATGCCGCTCTCCAATGAAATACCAGCGCCGGTCAGCGCAACACACTGTTTTTGCTTAACCAATAAACTTGCAACTTCTTCGTATAAAGATTCCATACCAAAACTGCCCCATGTAATGAACTTCTTTTCTTATTCCTGTATATCAAATACTCAGCCTTTATCCTGTTACTTTGACCATTATTATGTATAGCTTGACATACAAATACAATAGCAATATAATTAATTAAAATAAGCATTCGGAGTTGGAGCATATTTAAAAAACTTGCCTCCGCATTCCGACTCCTGAACTCTATAGTTCTTACCTACGGTGTATTATGATTAACAGAAGGTCATTATTAAAAGCGGGATTGCTCGGCGCATGCAGTCTTTGCCTTGGAAATAAGCTTTCGGCATGGGCGGAGGACATTTATACGCCCGAAACGCTCAGGGGTGTTAATCAGGGGTTTCCTGTAAAGGAAGCCATGCATTACAAGAAACTTGAAGACCTGCGGGTGGAATGTGAACTTTGCCCACGCAAATGCACTATTGCCGATATGGAGCGCGGTTATTGTGGTGTGCGAGAAAATCGAGACGGCACTTACTACACCTTAGTACATTCACGCGTCTGCGCTTTGAATATAGACCCAGTCGAAAAAAAACCTTTATTTCACTATTTGCCCGCCACAAAGGCTTATTCACTAGCCACCGCAGGATGTAATGTTGAGTGTAAGTTTTGCCAAAATTGGCAGATTTCACAATATAGACCTGAGCAGATTGAAAGTATTATGCTTACGCCAGAAGATGTAGTAAAGGAGGCAAGGGCAAGCGGTAGCCAAACCATTGCCTATACCTATTCCGAGCCAGTGGTCTTTTATGAATATATGTTTGATACAGCCCAACTGGGCAATAAACACGGCATTAAAAGCGTGATGATATCGAACGGCTACATTCAGGAAAAACCTTTAGCTGGGTTGTGCCAACACCTGAGCGCAGTAAAGATTGACCTAAAAGGTTTTACCGAAAAATTTTATCAGGAGACCTGTTCAGGCGAATTAAAGCCCGTCCTAGACACACTAATAAATCTAAAAAAGATTGGGATATGGTTTGAGATTGTTATGTTAGTCGTGCCAACACTCAACGATAGTGAAAAGGAATTTCGGGAAATGTGTGCATGGATTAAGGAAAATCTTGGACAAGATGTTCCAGTTCATTTCACACGCTTTCATCCTACATACAAAATCAAAAACCTGCCGCCAACACCACTAAAGACGCTGGAAATGGCTAGAAAAATTGCGCTTGATACAGGACTTCATTTCCCTTACGTGGGCAATGTACCGGGGCATGAAGGCGAGAATACATACTGTCCACACTGCCAGCATGTCGTAATAAAACGGTCAGGTTTTTCAATATTAGAGAACCATCTTAAAGATAATAAGTGTGAAGATTGTGATAGACCTATACCGGGTATATGGTCTTGAACACAGTGCAATAAAATATCAATTGAAAGAATTTGGCAAGTTTGATGTTATTTTTTAATATTTGCCTGTTCCACTATTACATCATACTTGTAACCGCTCCCGAAGTCCTTGTCTTTAAATAAAGTCCCTGTTGCTGTTACAACATCACCAACTGAAGCTATATCTTGTGACGTCACAACAAGGTCATTGCTACTATCCTTCTGATTTCCGCTTCCGTCCTGAATGTGCAGCCAATTCTTCCCCATAATTCCAGATGATACTTTGACAACCTTACCCCTTACCACAATGTTTTTCTTGTCGAGTTCAACGCTTTTTGCATAAAGTTCAGCAATAGTATACGCATCCTTACCCGAAGCCTTTTCAACACTTATTTTCTCATTTACAGCCACTTCTGTACCTTTGCTCATTGTTTTGCCGTGGAAGTCCTTTGTATCTCCTGCGCCTTGATCTGATGCTGGTCCAGTAGAAAAAATAATTTTATCAAACGTTCGGTTAAGTGTCTTACTCGTGAAATTGACCATTTCATAACCCGGCTGTAAAGAGATTTCCTGCCCAACGGCCACTTTCATTTCCAGCACAGCTACCCATGTTTTTTTACCATCCTTTTCTATGCAAAGATATGTATAACCGCCGCTATTCATCGTCTCCACAATTTTACCAGAAAGAGAATTCGCATCTTGTGAAGGCGCATCTGGTTTTTCTTTCATATATACTTGCTCAGGAGGCGGACTGGCGGGCTTTTTAGAATCAGCGAATACACTGTGCAAGAAAACTACAGATACTAAGGGCAAAACCAAAAATAGTGATGTCACAAATCTTTTCATTAAACAACTCCTTTTCATTTGAACTTAAACATTTTACGAAAATTCTAATAATCAAAGCATACACGTTTTACATCAACAAAACAAGTATTTTATACAGCCGTATCTCAACAAACCTTATCTTACATTCAATGTTTTCGCCTTAAATATTGCTATCAAGATTAAGCTTGATATATTTAGTGCGGCTAAAATAAGGCAAGCCCCGAACACACCAAGAAGAGGCAAAAAAACAACCCCTGTTAGTATTGCCCCCAGAAAGGCGCCGATATGGTCGGCGCCATTCGTTGTCCCTGCGGATATAGCAACATCTTTATTGCATTGCATAAATATTTTATTAACAAGCGGAAACTCAATGCCCGTTAATATCCCTCCCACTCCAATTAAACAAACCAACCCAACCTCAGCCAATATTGAATAAAATGACAACGCCTTGATTATGAATGGCAGAATGATAGCATATAATCCAATAATCCCTTCAAAAAGCATCAGAATATTTATCCATCGGTATGAGCCAGCTCCCATAGACAACTGTGCCGTTTCGTATAACATTGAAACATTGCTAGTCTCCGCCTGGAGACGGCTTCTGCGAATGGTTGTTTGGATGATTCGGTTTGCAATATAGCCGCCGAGTGCAAGCCCAATCATAAAAACAGCAACAATAACGCCCATTCTCTCATAAATATAACCATAGATATTTTGAAAGGCATAGAGGATTACAATTTCAAATGCAATGCCTGCAAACCCTGTTGTTGCCACCGCAATTAGGCAGTTTACTTTAAGCTGCTTTGTACAATAAAAGTTAAAACGTTCAGGTTGCCTCAAAACAACGTAGATTATCCTTCCAGCTAAAGCAATTATAATAGGAATTAAAAACGATTGTAATCCCATATCCTTCAATTTGCGGAGTAAACCGTGCAAACGCCCGCCTGTAAGGGAATCCCACAATACAAGGCTTAGAAAATAAGTAACAGGTTTCGCATCGGTATTGATGAGCAGGTCTTTTCTCTGATTTAGTTGTGTTTCTATAAATTTAACCTGTTCTGGTTGAAGAAGGGTATAGAAAAGATGTTCTGTAAAGTAATCAGAATTTATCTGATGTTCTTTGTATCGCTTCATGAGGGTTTCAATGTTCAGGGTAATGATTCCATCCTCATTGCATGCAAAATAAAAATTAGTCTGACCCGGTGTTACCAGTACATGCTGGAATCCCCTATGCAGTGTGCGATACAGAGAACCCGTATAACTTCCAACTTCCTTGCCAATATAGGTTACTGCCGAACTAACAGAGGTGGCTAAAACACCATCTGCTTTTAAAATGTCTTGCGTTTCTTTATAAAATTCGAGTGTATAAAAACGATTCAGGAAGGCAGTTGACGGATCAGGTATATTTATCAGAATAATATCATAGTGGTTTTTTATTGACGTGTTTTTTACGTAATAACGACCGTCTTGATGATATACAGTCACGCGCCTATCGGTCAGCGCTTGCTTGTCAGAGGATGTTAGATATTTTTCGGCAGTGTGCAGTAGGTTTTGGTCTAGTTCCACATAATCAAGTTTTTCAATTGGATACAGAAGCATTTCCGAAAGAAATCCGCCTAGCCCACAACCAATCAAAAGGACGTGTTTCGGGGATGGGTGCTGCGCCATAACCAGATGGGCAACCTGGGCGTATTCATATTCATTAGGAAATGCCGACGCATATTGACCATTAATATAAATACTATATTGCTGAGACTGCCTCCCTATGTCTATATGTTGGTATTTTGAATCTGCTGAGGCTATCAATTCAATTTGCGGGTTCAATGTACTCCACCGCATTTTCGCAGATAATGCCTCAACCCTGTCAGGTATCGAAGAAAACCAAATCGTTATAACGATCAACAGTAACCCCAGCGAAACAAAGCCAAGCCATCTGTTTACCGCCTTATCTTCTTTTTGACCAGAACGAACTTTTCTATTTTTTAGAGAGAGAAAAATTGAAAGAGTTAAAAAAATTAATACAATTACATTCAACAATGTAATAATTTCAAATGGACAAAACCTCGATACCATGTAAAACGAAAACGTAAGCCCGCCAATAAGACTGCCTATGGACTCCGCGATGTAAACAATGCCAATATCCACTGCGCCATCTGTGTGGGCGGCGCGAATAACTTTCGAAGAAAATGGAAATATAAAACCTATAATAAAACTAAACGGCATTATTAAGCCAAAAGAAGTGAAAAACAGCGGCAATATAGAAACGTACTCCCCAACTCCAACACCCAAAACACCGCGTATGCCACGCACAGAAACAATCTGGAAGGGTAATACAAAACACATAACTAACAACGTAACAATAAAAACGTTGAACGCATACTTAAAGTTATGCTCAACTTTTGCACCAACAAATGCACCAGTTGCAATACCAAGAAACCATGCCCCAAACACTATACCCAAACATAATTCACTGCCATAAAAGACATTCAGAAATTCTCGAATCAATATAACCTGTGCAATGGTTGCATAACAGCCAATTGCGGCAATACACAGTAATAAAAAACTACGGATTGACTTTGTTTGCATATTTTTACCCGGAACACTTTACCATAGTAAACGGAAGAAGAAAGTTATTGTATTTACAAAAAGCAATATTATTAATTGCAGTATATCGCATTTGAAAATGCTTTATAATACACATTGCAACATAAGAAACGATAATAAAAGAAAGTCTATCACATAAGGATATGTAAGCGCAAGTATCATGCAGTTCGGGGGTGGTACACTATGCACACAAAATTGGACATGAGATAACAGGAAAGAATAGGAAGTTAAGGGTGTACCGCTACTCTGAACTTACGGGAGTAAGAAATTATGCGCCACTATGAATTTCTTTTTATGACTATCCAAAACTCTTTAATCTTTAATTTGGCAAATAGTGGAAGATGAAATATTAAGTGCTTGCTGCATTGTTTTTATTCTTTCTTCGTATCATGAGAATTACAATGACAAGATAGATCAGGACGGCGTGTAGCAGAAGCAACAAGGCATCAAGCGTGTTTCCATTTCTCAATACGAGGGCGCTTAAACCAAGCGTAGCTGAAATGAGCAGTATAAAAAAAACGGCCTGCTTCCTTGTAAATCCCAACTTCTCAAGGCGATGATGCATGTGATCCTTTCCTGTAAAACTTAACCATTCGCCAAAATCAGAAATTTGCTTATTTTTAATTCTTGTAGCCGTGGTATAAAGCATGTCAAATATGAATATTCCCAGAATGAGTATAGGCATGGCATACGCTTTAATAGGTTCCGTGGCTCCCCATCCACCCATAATTGTCAGGCTTGCAAGCGTGAATCCCATAAAGGTGCTGCCTCCATCACCCAGAAAAATACTGGCGCATTGCTTATATCTGAAATTATATGGAAGAAACCCAAGTCCGCTGCCCACTAGCGCGATAGAAAGATACATTAAATACTGTTGTTTGGATTGAATAGCAAGCATCCCCATAAATAAGGCACTTACAATGACTAATCCTGTTGCCAGTCCATCCATGCCGTCAAAGAAATTTAGAGAATTAGTGATACCTATTACCCAAAGCATTGTAATCACTATCTCAAAGAATTTCCCCCACCATACGTTTGGCAAAAAATCTGCGACAACGCCGTAACGTATCATAACATACGTGGCAACCAACTGAACAATCAGTTTTAATATCGCCGGCAGTGATTTTATATCGTCAATAAGTCCCATTATAAAAACAATCGTTGCGCCTACGGCAACGCCTTTTAATTCAGGCGAGTAAACGTCATTGTGGATAATAGTGACAGCAAAGGCGATGTAAACTGCCAGCCCCCCCATAAGAGGTGTGGCATTGGAATGAATCTTGCGCCCTCCGGGTTTATCAACTACATTGAAACGAGTCGCAATGAACTTTACCGCCGGCGTGGTGACATTGGCGATTATATAAGAAAACAACAGAATATAGAGCCAGAGAACATGATTGGAATCAAAATGCCTTTGCACCCCCGGAATCAGTAGAAAGGCAAGGGAAAAAAGAATACCTACCGAATAGATACGAATTGCGCTTTTGGCTTCCACAAAATACTTTAACATTTTCCTATGTAAATTTTATGGTTTACAGCTTTTAACGAATTCAATGATAGTTTTTATATTTTCTTCTGTAAGTGTTGGATAGATAGGAATTGATACCGCCCGCTTCCAGACACTATCTGTGTTGGGGAAACCTGATAAATTAAGATATTTATGCAAAGGCTTGAATATGGGTCTCTCACAGTTTATACCCTTCTCCTTCGACAATTTCAGAAAACCTTCTACATCTCTGCGCAGCTTGATTATATAGCGATAATATATGTGTTTACTGTCACTTTTGTGATTGATTGGCAAGGCACAGAAATCTTTAAGTTCGTCAGTATACCTTTGGGCAATGCTTCGGCGTATTTCAATAAACTGATTTAATCTTTTCAGTTGTGAAAGTCCCAATGATGCCTGAATGTCGGTCATTTTATAATTATATCGTGTAATGTAATTCTCTTTATTGTCATAATCCTTTAGGTCTCTTACTTTTCCCAAAAGCTCATTTGAGTTTGAAGCCACCATTCCTCCTTCACTTGTGGTAATTACCTTAGTGGCATAAAATGAGAAAACAGAGACATTGCCAAATGAGCCAACCTTCTTATTTTTGTAAGTAGCGCCGATAGATTGGGCACAATCTTCAACCACAGGAATGCCCAGTCCCGTAATTTCTTCAATATCTGCAGGAAGACCAAATGCATGTGGAACAATAATGGCTCTGACATGCCTGGTTAGTTTTCTTTTTAAATCCTCTACATCCAGATTAAGCGTATCGGGATGGATGTCTATCAGGACTGGGGAAGCGCCGATGTAATTA
Source organism: Planctomycetota bacterium (assembly GCA_023261445.1). Lineage (GTDB taxonomy): Bacteria > Planctomycetota > Brocadiia > Brocadiales > Brocadiaceae > 2-12-FULL-39-13. Next base: position 24,995 of record JAHFOX010000010.1, on the reverse strand, counting down.
ACGGCATTCAGAACCGCTGTGCATACATAACTTGGAATGGCTACTGCGTCCTTTTTTGTAACATCTAATGCAAGCAAGGCTAAGTGGAGGGCTGTAGAACCAGAGGATGTTGCAACGCCACCTTTTAAACCAATATAATTGGCTATTTCACGCTCAAATTTTTCTACCATCTCCCGTTGTGCAATATTTCCTGAACGAAGCGTGTTTGAGACGGCAACAACATCTTCTTCGTTAATCGTTGGCTTAGAATGAGGAATAATGGCTTCTTTCTTCTCGTTAAATACTGAAAGCAACATTAAAAGTGGCAGCGATACATCTATTTTTGAATAAGTATACAACGATGGAGAAGCAATTCCATGTAAAATATAGGTTTTGGAAAATACCAGAATAGTTAAACAGTGTAAGGCATGAAAAGAACTGTCTGAGAAATTGCAAAATCCCTTGTATAGCGGTATACCCAATACAAAGTAGAGCATAAGATTACAAACTAGAGTATTATATTTCAACAATATGTTTACGTTAACTATACTAAATGCGAGAAAAATTTACCATTTAAAGTAAAATATATATTTACCATATTGTAATAAATAGCCGTTCCGAGACGAACCCTTCGGCATAAGTCACCCTGCCCTGAATACCACGAAAGGTCGCAGCAGCCTTTGCTATATCGGTAATTGAAACTCCCTCGATATTTGTTTTAAGCGCTTGAGTTGCGTGGGCATTCAGCGCATCCAGTTTAGCATTTAATTCTTCACCGATATCAACAAACACATTTGGAGTAAAATTCTGTGTGGTTGGTCCTTCATAAAATAGCACATTTCTAATGTAACGTGTTGCCGATATGGTTGCCATTGCAAGATTTCTATGATCCTGATGAGTGTCATCGGGATAGTTTACAAATATAATATCAGGTTTAACTTTATGCAGAATAGACTCTATTTCGGAAATCAGCGCCTTGTCAACTGGAATCTGAGTATCCACATAATCACCGAAAAAAACTTCTTTGATGTGAAGTATTTTTGCGGCATTCAATTGTTCTTCCTTTCGAATGGCGCCATTCCCTCCGGACTCACCTTTAGTCAATATGTGCAAGAACACTTGATGTCCCTTTTTGGCATATAGAAAAAGAGCGCCGCCACAGCCGAATTCAATATCATCAGGATGTGAGCCTAAAGCCAGCACATTCATCGTTTATTTTGGTTCCTTATAATTTCCAAACTATGGGTGCCGTGGTTAAACAAAAGGTCTACTATTGACATAAGTGGTTCAAATTTATCGTAAAGTTGCTGATAAACGGGATGATGGAAGTCTTGAAATTTGACATGGATTTTTGCCTGAGTAAACGCATCAACGTTCATATAATTTGCGCCACTTTCGCCAGATAAATACGTGTCAGCCTGAACATATTTACAGATGTCAATTAGTCGTTCAGTCGGTTCTTCACGCAATTTAAGGTTAGATGCCACCAGTACTTCTTTATTAATCCCCAGCGCCTTGTTTAGATATTTGATTATATGGATATTAATTTCTACCAGACATTCCCAATGTATTGAGAATGTTTCTTCAAAAAACCCCAGATGTTCTTTTAAAAAAGGCGCCTTCGAGTAATTACAAATCAGCGCACTCAGGTGTTTCCTCTGCCAGTCTACAGTATTATTTATTTTTACTTCATTTATTTTTTCAGTATATTTATACAAAACGGGGACTGTAATCCACTGCCAACCCTGAGATGTTTTTATACGGTTACGGTTCTGAAACTCGTTTTTTTTGTACTGTACATTATCCAATAACACAAATACATCTGAACGATCTATCTTATCAAAGTAGCCAATCCAAGGCAGATATTGCGGCTGATGTATTGCGACAATCATTATAAGGTTTAATTAATTTTTGCTGGTATATTTCTCTGTATATACCAGTGCATCAGTCTTGCATGCTTCAACACAAGCCATAGTATCAAATCCCATGCAGTCATCACAATTGAATGCAAAATTGAGTTCTGTATTTTTGGTAATCGCTCCAAAAGGACATGCCTCTATGCATGCCCAGCACCCGACACATTTTTTTGTGTCAATAATCACATTGCCGTCCTCATATTTTGTAATAGCTCCATACTCACAGGATTCCACGCACTTAGGCTTTGCACAGTTTTGGCACACTGTCATATGTGGTTTGTCTTTTTTTATAGATACTTGTAAGCGATATCTAGGTTTAGGGGTTTCTGCAAATGCATCATACAGGTTTCTTGAAGTAGAATGTCTTACGGCACATTCTATCATACACTGTTTGCACGTCACACATTTGTCTTTTACGAATTTCTTCTTTAGCATCTGTTAATACTCCTTGAGCTTATAAAATCATAAATTGGCTGTTATTGTAAGGAATTAGCTGTCAAGGTGCAACTAAATTATTCCATGCCTAACTCTCATAACAAACGGAAAGAAATTGATCTTCCTGAGCATCGAACTAAGGTTTTTTCTCAGGTTCAAAAATAGTCGGCGCAACAATCTTCTTTAAACCTGCTCCTTTAGCCGCATCCATGACATCAATGATAACACCGTAAGGCACATTCTTGTCCGCGCGCATAATAAGGGTTTTGTCGTCCTGTTTTAAGAAGGCGTTTTTCAATACAGGGATAAGGGCCTTTCTTTCGACAGGTTCGTTCTGGAAGAATAGCTTTCCATCCGCAGAAATTGTTAATACCCGCTCTTCAAGTTTGCTTGTGGATGCATATTTGGTTGAGGGAAGTTCTAGTTTGATATTTGGCTGTTCTATAAAACTGGATGTAACCAAAAAAAACAAAAGTATTAAAAACAGCATATCTACCATTGGTGTAAGATTTATGATAGATTTTGTAATGCGTTTTTCTCGGAATTTCATGGTTTATAAATTAAAAAACTCCTTTAGAACTATATTGTAGTAAAGCAAGGGGCTTGCCTAGAAGATTTATTTTTTGTCAAATCCTTTAGCCGGATATAGTTTGTTGAGGAGGTGCATAGAATATTCTTCCATTTCAAGAATAAATGTATCTACTTTTTTATCAAAATAGCTATACGCCACTAAAGACGGAATTGCAATAAAAAGCCCGAAAACTGTAGTACGAATGGCTTCAGCAAGCCCGCCTGAAAATGCCCTTGCCTGTCCCAGACCAAGTTCAGATATGATCCCAAAAATACTTTCCAGCCCTAATACCGTTCCAAGCAATCCCAACAAAGGCGCCACTGCGGTGATTACTTCAAGCACCAAGAGCCTCTTTTCAAGCATCTTTGTTTCCTGCCGTCCGGCTGCCTGTATATCAATAAACTTTTCCTCTCGCGTAAGATGATTATTTGTGAGTATGCGGCGCAGCAAATTTGAAAATGGACCTGATATTACTTCACATTTCGAGATTGCAAAAGGTATATCGTCATGGCTTCGTATTGCCTCAATGGTTTGTATAATCTCTGGTTTCAGAATTTTATTTCTGCGCAGATTAATTGCCCTTTCAATAATAACTGCCAAGGCTAGGACAGAACAAATTAACAACGGTATCATTATAGGACCGCCGCCTATCAGCCATTCCAAAGTTTTATTCCCTCCTGTTTGTTAAATATGCTTATTAAAATATTAGAAAAAATAGAAATTAAATCTTACTTCAATTGACGGTTCCTTGATATTTGGTGGAAAAGGATTTAATGGCGATGCGTTTTCAACAGAGGAAATAAGCCGTGAGGCAAGATTAAAATTCCCTGCATCATCCACAACCTTAACATCATCAATAGAGCCGTCGGGTAAGACCTTAAACTCTATAATAATCGGTTTATCCTCTTTAGTTTCTAGCTTTATTTCAGCACGGGTACCATATCCAAGAAACCAATATAATGATATTCTGTCACGAATATGCTTGAAATAAGGGGCATATTCATGTTTTTGCACGTTGAAAGACGGCGCACCCGAAATAGCCGCATTAGATATTGTATCCTCAAAGAGCACGGGGTCTTTATTTGATCCTTCTGTCTTTGCATTGACGTTAAAAAACACCTTAGGCTTTTCAATCTTGCTGGGACTCTCCTCCTCATTCAATCCTCTTTCAAGTCTGCGTTGTGGTTCAAAACCAGCCATTTCTGATTGAGGCTGTTGTATTTCTGGCTTAAGCACATCTGTTTCCTGCTTAACCTTCATTTCTTTTGCTTCATTATTTTCTTCTTTCTTTACATCATTCTTATCCTTTACTGCTTCATGTTCCTTTGAAGATGCCAATGAATCTTCCTTTATTTCTGTTTTTTTACCCACTTCATTCTGTTCATCTGTAATCAGTATACCTTCACGTTCAGACATTGTCTCCACCTCTTCCTTTTGTGCAACACCACGCCCAATATTGAGACGCTTCCTTTGTGGAGTTTGCTCATTATTTTCCGTTTTTACCGGTTCGTTCAGCTTGACCGTTTTTACCTCTGTATGTTCTTCGTCATTTTTTTCAGATAACACCTGTTCCTTTCTTTCAAAAGGGGTTTGCAGTTGTGGCTTTTGAACAGGTTTTATAGCATCCTCTTGTTTTTCTAATCCCTGCGGCAGATTCGCATATTTGGGTGGAGAATTTTTATTATCAGAGCTATCCCCTGCAATAAAAGCCTGCGCCGTGGTTTGCTGTTCTTGTGGTTGCTGCTGACCATCGCCAGGAACTGTTACCTGTCCCTTACCCAAAAGCGGCGCTTTCGAACGGCCTTCGGCGTGTGGCTCATTGTTCACTGGTTGCTTATCGTTAGAAAAATTATCCTTCGCTACAGCACCCTTTTCGCCGATTTTATCTGTATCAACCTTTACTTCTTCATCCTCCCTGTTATCAGAAGTGTCTGTAAATAATTTTTCCTTCTTTTTTTCGGGTTCTTTTTCTTTCTTTACCTCGTCTTTATTTTGTTCTTTTTCTAAAGACTCATTTTGTGCTTGCGTACTGGTATCTTCGAGTTCCAACGCAACTGCATATTCTTCAGGTTCGCGGATAAAACGCTCTCGAAGCGAATTTAGACTTATAATCTGGTTTGCCTGCGGCGATAGAAAGATGACAACCCCATGTATAACGAGGGACGCTGCAATGAGGAGGGAAAACAGGTTTTTGCTGAAAAATTCTGTACGTACTTTAATGAACATATTTTTACATTAAGTATTTGTAAGTAATACCTTAAATTCATGTATTGTTATGCATTGCAACAGAGGTTAAAAAATCAATATTAATCAATCGTTAACCTTCGGTTTGACATAACGCCATTCCTTGTTTACCGAAGGTAAGACTAACTTTCAAGCATACTTCAAAAGTTTACAGCATATCCATTTTGTTGTCAATTAGAATCCACCACACACAGAAGTGCTGATAAAAGCAGTCTAACTTAGTTAATCTTCACAAACATTGATTTAGATGCGCCGCAGATAGGACATTTATCCGGCGCTTCTTTTTCAACCGTATTTCCACAGACCTTGCAAACATAATAATCAACTGATTCATTCTTACCCAAATCTTTTAATGCCTTTTGATAAAGGTCGGCATGTATTTTTTCCACTTTATTGGCAAACTCAAAACTCTGCAATGCCTGTTTATTCCCCTCTTTCTTTGCCTCTTCAATCATCTGCGGGTACATCTTTGTAAACTCATACGTCTCACCCCCGATTGCATCTTGTATATTTTCTTTCGTATTATGCACGCCTGATATTGCTCGCAGATGGTTGTGTGCGTGCACAGTCTCTGCCTCAGCCGCGGCTCTAAAGAGCTTTGCTATCTGTTTAAAACCCTCCTCCTCAGCCTTTTTGGCAAAAGCGAGGTATTTTCTATTTGCCTGCGATTCACCCGCAAAGGCATTCTTCAGATTGTCCATGCTTGACATGTTAAATTCTCCTTTCTTTTTACTGAGTATTTACATAGTTTAAATTTTTCTCTTCACAGTTTATTCCTTCATTTTGTAATAATCGTTTGCATGTCATTATCACTTCTTTTTCATTTTCAGAGACATAAAATCTTACATTCGCTTTTATAGGCATAAGGGTGTCGCTGCCGTCAATAACGTTGTTAAGCAGCCTTTCGTTTTGAAGGACACTCTTTAGATGTCTGGCTGTTCCGTAATTACCATCTATAACATTGATACTTTTCCCTACTGCTTTTATGATTTCCTGCTTAACTAAAACATAATGTGTACAACCAAGAACGATAGTTGAAATTTTCTCTTTGTTTATTGGACAAAACAAGTTAAAAAGATACTCTTCTATTTCTCGCCCGTTAGTGTTACATCGTTCAATGATTTCAACTAAGCCTGCACAAGGAAGCGGTACTATTTCCGACAGATGTTTGTAATTATACACCAACTCTTTAAACTTCTTGCTTTTTAGGGTAAGCGGAGTTGCCATTACAAGAATTTTGCCTTTTAGTCCAAGCCCCACAGCAGGTTTTATAGCTGGTTCCATCCCAATTACTGGAAAGTTATACATTTCCCGAAGTTCGCTAATTGCAGCGCTTGTAGCGGTGTTGCATGCAACGACCAGCGATTTAATGCCTAAATTTGACAGAAAATCAGCCGCTTTTATAGCTAGAGACCTAATGGCATTCTCCGGTTTGACACCATACGGGGAATTGAGCGTATCGGCAAAATAAATGAATTCTTCAGAAGGCAGCGCTTTTATTATCTCAGCAAGAACTGATATCCCTCCTACACCTGAATCAAAGACACCGATGGGTAGTTTTGCACTATGATTTATCATTAAATTTGCTACTATTCAGAAATTTAGAAACCAGCGGTCAGAAGCCTGAAGCTAGATGTTAGAAGTAAGATGCCATTGTAAAAGTTATAAATTTTTTTCTGTTTTGTATTTCAACCTTCAACTTCTAACCTCCGGCTTCTGGATTATTAGCACATGTAATTATGTGCGATGGGCATTCGCCTCCCTGACCCAAATGCCTTAGATGTTACTTTAATGCCAGGCGCTGCCTGACGTCTTTTGTATTCATTCCTATTTACTTTTTTGATGATTTCGCGCACGATCTTTTCATCAAATCCCATACTAATAATTTCACTGATACTCTTAGCGTCTTCTACATACGCCTTCAAGATGCCGTCAAGGATGTCGTAAGGAGGCAATATATCCTGATCGAACTGATTAGGTTTTAGTTCCGCAGAAGGCGGTTTATCAATAGAATTCTGTGGGATAATTTCTCCTTCTCGATTTATGTATCTGGCTAACTCATATACCATTGTTTTTGGAACGTCTGATATTAAAGCCAGCCCACCGCTCATGTCTCCATACAGGGTGCAGTATCCTACAGCCAGTTCCGATTTGTTGCCCGTTGTCAGGACAAGATATCCATACTTGTTAGAGAGTGCCATAAGAATATTGCCCCTTATACGCGCCTGTAAGTTTTCTTCGGCAATGTCAAACGGACGCCCTTTAAATTCCTGTTTTAGAGTATGCTGGTAAGTTTCGAATATATCTTTAATTGGTATGACCTTATATGTAATCCCAACGTTTTGAGCAAGTTTTACAGCATCATCAATGCTGCCCCGTGAAGAAAATTGAGACGGCATAAGTATACCTATAACATTGTCTCTACCCAGCGATTCTACAGCCAGCGCTGCTGTTACAGCAGAATCAATACCGCCGCTCAATCCAACAATTACTTTCTTAAAACAACACTTTGTTACATAATCCCGAAGTCCCATTATTAAGGCTTTATGAACGGATTCAATATGGGTATGTGCCTTTGGTTGTGCCTGTATTGTTGGGTTCTCAATATCAACCACCATCAAGTCTTCTTCAAAAGCGGCTGCTTGTGCAATAAGCTTTCCTTCAGAATTTATTACAGTGCTATTCCCATCGAAAACCAAGTCGTCATTCCCTCCAACCTGATTTACATAAACAAAAGGAACTTTATATTTTATTGCATCGTGGATGAGCATACGCAGTCTTATTTTGTCATGTTTTCCAACGGCAAAAGGCGATGAAGAAATATTTATAATAACATCGGCGCCTTTAGATATCAGGTCTTCTATTGGGTCTTTCTCATACAATGGACGCATCCAAAATTCCTCATCATTCCAGATGTCTTCACAGATAGATATACCCAGCGTGTAGCCCATGAATTTTACCGTGGAAATGGCATGTGCCGGTTCAAAGTAACGACACTCATCAAAGACATCGTATGTCGGAAGAAGTGATTTGTGGCTAACAGAGACAATCTTTTTATCTTGAATAAATGCTGCTGCATTATGTACGAGCTTGCCCTGTGGTCTCTTGTTTTTATCCACAAAACCCACAATGGCAGAAATGCCAGACACACTAGAAGCTATTTTCTCTAAAGCTTTTAAATTTCCATCTACAAAAGAGGGATTGTCCAGAAAATCTTTTGGCGGATAACCCGTAACTGCTAATTCTGGGAAAACGATTAGATTGACATTTTGATCTCTTGCTCTGTTAATGAACAAACAGATTTTCTCAACATTTTTTTGAAAGTCGCCTACTGTTTGATTAATCTGTGCAAGCGCAATTTTCATATTTTCTTTAACGTTGAGTTTTTTTTCGATAGTAACATGTAACTCAAACCTTCAGGTTTGAGGCATTCTTCAAGACTAAAGTCTTGAGTTACTGCGCAATTTTGCATACTCACTACACAATAATTCATGGATTCTAATCTATACATATACAAAATACTGTGTCCTAATTTAATATGTGGTTTCGTGTTTGGCAAATAAATTTTACGTTACATTAATGCCTTTTAACATTTTTTCGGCCTCTTTTCTTTTTGTCTCTAACCCCTCGCTCTTGATTACAGGGTATGTTTGGGCGTTCTTTAAACGTTTAAAAGGTTCTGGAAGGTGTGCAAGGTTGTCCAATGCGGTGCGCTGGATTTCATAGATTGTTGGCAGATTATAACATATCTTACCATATTTTATAACTGGCATTAAAAGCGGCTTCCCCTCAATTTCTTCGCCTTCAAACCCAATTATATCATGCATAAAATTGCCGTATTTATCACTATTGCGATATACTTGTTTTTTGCATGGATACGTAATTTTGTCTTCGCTGAACTTCATCATTGGGATGGATTTCCCGTCATGTTCCTGCTCAACCAGCTTATAGATTCCGCCTAGCGCAGGGGCATCTTTGGAGGTCACCATCTCCGTACCTACGCCAAAGGAGTCTATCGGTGCGCTGTTTTTCAATAAATCGTCTATGCGGTCCTCGTTCAAATCGCCGCTGGCAATAATCTTGACATGCTGCAAGCCCTCGGCATCTAAAACCTTTCGCACATCTTTGCTGAGTTTAAGCAAGTCGCCGCTGTCTATACGGACTCCCTTTAATTTCTCACCTATCTTTGCTGCATGTCTTGCCCCTGTTAATGTATCATACGTATCAATAAGCAGGATAGTGTTATCTGGAAATATTTCATGAAATTTATTGAAGGAGTCCTGTTCATTTTTAAATGCCATAACCCATGAATGCGCAATGGTTCCTACGGCTGAAATGCCTAACTCGTAAGCGGCAAACACATTGGAGGTACCATTGCAACCACCAATAAAACTAGACCTTGCCGCCAGCACGCCGGCCTGTGGCCCATGAGCGCGCCGAGTGCCAAAATCAACCACATCACGTCCTTTAGCTGCATACACAATCCTTGATGACTTAGTCGCTATTAATGTCTGGTAGTTAATTATCGAAAGAAGATATGTTTCAACAATCTGGGCTTCAATAATTGGCGCAGTAACCCGAATCAGTGGTTCCCCCGCAAAAGCAATAGTTCCCTCAGGCATAGCGTAAACGGTGCCGCTAAAAATAAAATTCTTTAAATATTCAAAGAATTCATTACTAGCCTGCTTGAATGCGGGTAATTCCCTTAAGAATTTAATTGCTTCTGCTGAAAATTTAATGTGTGTTAGATATTGCAGTGCCTGTTCTAATCCAGCAATAACCAGATAAGAGCGATTTTTTGGCAGGTGACGGACAGACAATTCAAAGGTTGCAATATCCTGCATTCGATGTTCAAAATATCCTGCCGCCATAGTAAGCTGGTATAAGTCGGTAACAATACCAAGCGAATCTTCTGGTAAAAATAATGATTTCGGCTTATTCATTTACGAAACATTATACCAAATTAATTTGTGGTCAAGCAAAGACCTTTATAACCTTAACCGCATTGCTTTGGTATTGCAATATAATCTTGGAAATATTACAATTGCGTAAAAATGGCTTACGAAGATATTTTTAGACAATTCGATTAGAGTAAAAAAGGTATAAAAGATATGGAGAATTTATCAGGAAAACATATTTTAATAACCTCCGGACCAACGAGGGGTTATTTAGACGCCGTAAGATATATTAGCAACAAGTCAACGGGGAAATTGGGGGCCACCATTGCTATTGAAGCCCTTAACAGAGGCGCTTTTGTAACCTTTGTTTACGGAACAGACAGTATTACTCCAGACATTACTTTATTAAATAACGATTTATCCGGGAGACTCACCTTTATTGAGATAGAGACAATTGATGAGTTGTTAGCCGCTATCCAGAAAAAATTAAAAGATACGTCATTTGATGCCATTGTACATGTTATGGCAGTGCTGGATTATACCCCAGCAGGGCATATTAATGGCAAATTATCATCAAATAATGACAAACTGACGATAACTTTAGTAAAGACCCAAAAGATTATAAAGTTGATAAGACAGTCATGGCAAAATGCTTTTCTTGTGAGTTTTAAATTAGAGGTAGGCTTATCAAAAAATGATCTTATCGAAAGGGCATATACATCGTTAAGGGAAAACGGTACAGATCTAGTTGTAGCCAATAATCAGAATGATATTGCAGGAAATAAGCACGTAGCTTATTTGATTAATTCCGATAAAAAGGTTGAGGCGATATGCGAAACAAGACACGATATTTCAAATAAATTGATGGATATAATATCAAAACAACTGACACCTTTAAAGGTATAAATGCGCGGAGTAAGAACTCGTAAACAAGCCCCATTATCTTATCCTTGAGAATGGGTAATCTGTGGAATTTTCTAAGAAGCGCTAAAACTTATAGCTCAATCCAACAAAAAATGTCCTTTCGGGACGGGGTAAATCTTCGTATAAGGAAACAGGACCCGGGTCGCTATAGTCTTTATCAAGCAGATTATACACTGTCCCCTGTACTTCCATTGTCTTGAAGAACTCTTTTCCAATAACAGAAAGATTAAGCAACGCGTAAGATGGCATATCTTCTCGCGGATCACCTTCCTCTCTGAAACGTCTGCCACTAAAAAAAGTGCTGAGGTTGGTGTTAATATGTTTACAAGGTTGTACATTCACTCCAAAATTACCCTTGTGTTTCGATACAGATGGAAGATTATCTCCATTGTCGTCTTCCGGGTTTTGGAATGTATAATTCATAAAAACATAGTTCCCCTTGCTTATATCTATCTTGGTCTCCATTTCTATGCCTTGTACATGTGCATCTCCAAAATTTTCATAACGTGATGTGCGTGTATCTGATTCCAACGGACGCAGGGCAATGAGGTCTTTTATATCATTTATGAAATAATTAACACTGCTTGTAACGTATTTATTAAATTTATAACTTAGCCCAAGTTCATAAGTTCTAATAAGCTCAGGCTGCAAATCGGGATTACCCTGTACAGCGGGTTGATTGGTAGTGTACATCTCTATAAAGCTGGGCGCCCTGAATGCTTCTCCGTAAAGCACTTTTAGCGATGCGTTTTCCATAAACGCCCAGGATAAACCGGACCGTGGACTGGTTGCACCGCCAAAATCGTTGTATTGGTCATGTCTTGCCCCAATGGTGAGATTTAATGAGTCAGTAATATCCCACGTATCCTGCACATAAACCGACGCTACTCTCCTGGTGGCTTCTTGTAAAAAAGGGTATGTGTCTGAAAAATCCTGAGTGGAAGGCAGCGGTGCCATAGTTACTGGATCAAAGTTGGTTAAAAACTGGACGTTTGTTTGATTGATCAGACGATACTCAAATCCAAGTGTAAGTATATTCCCATCGAACAAATTATAATCGAATGGAATTTCTGTGCCAACTATCTTTTCACTTACTATACCATCACCGACGAATCCATCGGGATAATAATTAAACGTATCTGTTATACCGTCGCCATTGGTATCCAGAGGTAAAGTGGTACCCTCCGGCAAAGATTTAATAAAAATGTCAGTGTCAATTTGATCGTAGTATATCCGGGGCTTTATGGTAAGTTTTTCCTCAAACGTCATTTTATACCCAACCTCGCCAAATACATGGTTATCTTCAACATTAGAGCCATCTGCTAAAGCATATTGTGGCCCAACAAAAGGTTCCTGATTCTTATTGCCGTACCATCCTAAAAAGTATAAATTTTCATAAACCACCTTCAAGTTCACGTCGTATTCTTGCCTGCCGTCATGCACTGACCCCGGCGCCTGAGACGCGGCAGGAATTCCAAATGGAGAAAGGGCATTGTCTATATTTGTCTGGCTGTCACTTTCTATGATACCATCAAAACCGCTTGTCTGTCGGTAGTGCGCCATTCCTGAGATAGAAACCTTTCCATTAGTTTCTCCAAACAAGACGTTTTCTTCGTACGTATCAAAACTTCCATACCCGCTGGTAAGCTTTACGCCATCAATATCCCCTGCATCTTTGGTAATGATATTGATAACCGCTGAAAAAGCATTTTCTCCGTACATTGCAGAACCAGGTCCTCGTATAATCTCAATCCTTTTTATATTTTCTACAGGGAAATCATCAAATTCATTAAAAGCCCTGCCACGTAAAGGATTATTTACAAAATGCCCATCTAGCATCAGCCTTATTCTGTTTGCACCGTTTACGGTAGCCAGCCCCCTCACAGAAGGGCTTTCCATCCCGAAATCGGCAAATTTCATAATCTCAAAACCCGGCACAATCCTCAGCACTTCAACCAAGGTGCGATAACCCAGATTCTTTATCTCTTCATCCGTAATCACGGTCACAACGCTGGGCGCCTTGCCGATTGGAGTTTTGAGCCTTGTGGCAATAGTTACTTCTTCGCCGGCGCCAAACCAAATGGCTTCAGCAGAGAGTTCTTCGGATATGGCAGATTCCATGCTCTTTGAATTGTTTCCACTGCTATTTGTTGTAGTTTCAATAGAGTGACTTGTTTTTTGGTCTGGAGTAGATGGTGTATCAGCGCCTTCTGCATAAGTTGTGGATGGAAGGAAGGGAATAATGTTCAAGAGTAATATGCTTTGGAACATTAAGAACACAAACAAACGCTTCATGGTTTTTATCCATTCTACCATAAAAAATTTTGTTTCTTCTTAGACCAAAACCAATGAAATTGCAGTTAGATATTTAGCCTGAAACTGTATTTAAATCATAGTTGTTATGTTGGATAGGTGCGTTTTCTAAACTATTCAATTAACATTGTCAAGACAAAACTTTAAGTATCGTATTTTTCTAAAACTTCCTAGACTGGAGATTGATTTGAAGCCATGGTTAATTATTCTTTACTCTTTATAGATGAAACACTTGACTTCCATGTCACTAATTTTCTATCTATTTGATTTACTCCTTATATCTTATGACATTAAAGACGGTCATAGGGCTATAAATCCCCTTTAACTTTACATTCTTAATTTCCTCAGTTTCTACCATATTTTTTAATCCTGCCAACGTGTTTGATGTAATCAGGATTTGACTTACCTTGGCTTCGAGTTGTAACCTGTGCGCAATGTTAACTTCGTGGCCTATAACAGTGTAGTTCATCTGGACTGCCGAACCGACATTTCCAACTGTAACATATCCGGTATTGATACCAGAACATATATCAATATTACTGCCGTATTCAAGCCAGTGCTTTCGCAGCTCCTGAATTTTGTTGCGCATATCTATAGCCATTTTGACCGCTCGTTCAGCGTGATTTTCATAATTAATTGGATCGCCAAAAAATATAAGGATACCGTCACCAATGAATTTGTCTATAGTGCCTCCGTATTTAAAAATGAGTGTGGTCATTTCGGCAAAATATTCATTTAGTAATTTTACTGTAGTCTCTGGCTCCATCTTCTCGGATGCCTGAGTAAAACCTTTTAAATCAGAGAAGCATATCGTCAATAATTTTCTTGCGTTAACAAGGTATCTGTCACTGCCTTTGGAGATAATAGATTCAGCAATTTGCGGAGAAACGTATCTTTTTAAACGGCTTGTCCTCTGGATTTCTTCTACCTGTCTTTTAACCTTGTCTTCAAGAGAACGGTTGAATTCCTCAATTAGCTTGTTCCGTTCCTTGAGAACTTCATTTAGTTTAACATTTTCTAGGATATTTTTATAAGATTCTACGGCGCCTGCCACGGTGTCAAGCAGTTGTTCCGGGTCACTGCCCTTAACCACATAGGCATGAGGCCGAAAGTGCCTGCGAATATCTATTCTCTTTTCTTTTTCGCTGTAGCCTGTATGGAAAATTATAGGAACATAATGATTCTTGGATTTGATAATTTCAAAGACTTCAAACCCTGAAATATCCGGCATAGTAATATCCAGTATCACTGCAAGGACAGAATCGTTAAATTTATCAATCGCCTCCTTCCCTCCTCCACAAGCCAGGACATCATATCCTTCTTCTTCCAGCACCGCGGAGGTTGTTTGTAATATGGAAAGATCGTCATCTACCAACATGACGCTGATTTTACCAGGTGTCTTATTTTCACTTATCATTTCTATTCCTTAAACATTTGCAATTGGTAATTTAACTATAAAACTGGCGCCTTCCCCTTCTTTACTTTTTAAATCAATAAATCCTTCATGTCTTTGTATTATGTTGGAGCTAATTGCCAAGCCCAATCCCATTCCTTTTGATTTTGTTGTAAATAGAGGGTCAAATATTTTATCTTTAATGTTATCAGGAATACCGCATCCTGTATCAGAAAAGGTAATAACCAAAAAGCCATTTTCTCTTTTCGCATTAATAGTTACTTGTCCACCCGTAGGCATAGCATCGAAGGCATTTTGTATGAGATTCATAAACACCATTTCAATTTGAGTAGTATCTACAGATACCAATGGCAGGTTATCTTCCAGTTGAATGACCTTTTCAATTCTTTCAGGCATTTTTAGTCTTAAAAAAGAAGATTCAATAACAGCGCGGACGCTTGTAGGTGACACAGTAGGCTTTGTAGTTCTTGAAAATCCTAGCAGGTCATTAACGATTTTTACGCTTCTTTCGGTCTCTTTTTCTACAATTTCAATTAGCTGATCTAATTTTTGAATATCATTTAAAGTATTTATGCCTGCAGTTTTCTTTTTAATTACAAAAAGGGCATTTCTAATGGCTCCCAATGGGTTTCTTAACTCATGCCCTATACCAGACGCCAACTTGCCAACGACGGCTAATTTCTCTGAACGCACCAATCGTTCTTGTGCCTCACTCAATTGCTTATTTGTTTTGGTCAGTTCTTCAACGTGTTGACGTAATTGTGCCAGAATCTTTTCTTTTTCATCATGCGATATTTTGAGCTCCGTGGTCATTTGATTAAAATTCTTGGAGAGTTGTCCAATCTCATCTTCAGAACAAATATCTATAGTCCTTGTGAGGTCTCCCTTTGCAATATCAAGCGTAATATTTGCAATGTGTCGCAGGGGAGAAACAAAGTATTTGGTCAGAAATAATGTTATGCCCATTCCTCCGAAAATGATAATTAATCCCATTGGAATAATTATTCTCCAAATGATTTTTTTAACCCTTTCATTTAATTTATACGTGGACAACCCAATCTGAACAAAGCCTAAATTTTCTTGTATAGTCTTATCGCTGACTTTAGCCTCCCCCAAAATCTGCGCAGCAAATTCTTCCTCCGAAAATGTCTGCTTCCCAATAACAGAGACAGTGAAATCGTAAAAAAACCCCCCTACACAATCAACTTTACGATTAGTGACCGATATATTTGAATTGGGGTGTAGTTCTACAACACGCACACCCCCTCTTGCCCATATTTGGCTTGACACTGGCACATTTGTAATCCCGGAGTCCTTACAGATTGGAATTTCCTCCATGTCAATATCAATCCAAGGGGCTCTTTCCTCAACCAAAATTGATTGATTAGTTGCCACACGCAAGTAACCAATTTCCTTTTCTATATCAAGCTCATTTACCACATGAATGGGAGTGTCGAGAAATGCTCGTTGTGAATAACTCAGGGCATCTTTCACTTCGTTGTCCTGCGCAAGCAGCATAACGAGGGATCCGCCCAATTTTTTAAGTGATTCCTCTTGCTGTTTTTTTGAATAGATTAAAAAAAATACACAACTGACCGCTCCGACAATAATCACTAACATACTCATATAAAAAATAAGTCTTGTACGGATACTAATCATACAATTCCAGCGTTAAAAACTACTACGGATATAAAATCACATTAGGATAAGAGCGAATGGGTGATAAATTTACACCAATTAACTCTGCCGTTTGCGTATTTAATGTTAATTTTAATTTATCCGGCCGCTTAATACCCAGTGAAGTTATCGTGGGGTTACTTAATAACGTTTGTGCAATTTGGGCTGCTTGAAGACCTATATATCTATAGTCTGGAGAAACAGAAACAAGCGCCCCCGCTTTTATAATAGCGTCGGAGGTGCAAAATATGGGCAGGTGATATTCTAAAGCTGTTTTAGAAATAATGTCTAGTGACTTTTTTGTAATTACTGTACTATCCGGTATCATCCATAAGGCATCAATTTTATTTATAATATTTTTTAAAGCTAATGCAACTTCGGTCTCAGAAGTGACCTCTGATTTGATGAGATTGAATTCAAATATTTTTGATGCCGCAACTGCCTCTGATACAATTTTCCCTGTTTTTCCCGGGTCGTAAATGACTCCTACGTTCTTATATGTACCAAGAAGTCCTTTTAGAATAGCAAACTGGTCTTCTACAGATGCTTCTGTAGAAATACCCGTGACATTAGCTCCCTGTAAATTGAATCGTTCATGATTAATAACCATGCAAAATATGACTGGGATATCATCGAACTGTTCCTTTACAATGGCTGCAGCAAGTACGCCTACCACTAAAAACAATTTTGGTTTGATTTCACTATCCTTAATATTTTTAACAATCCTTTTACCTTCTTCTGCATCTCCTTTTAGGTCGTATATTGCCTTTATGGAAATGTTTTTCCTTTTACATTCTTCCTCAAACCCCTTAATTGCTTCGTTATATGCCGGGATTTGCTGGCTCTGAACAATAATGACCGTATTTTCAACGGCATCTACTTCGTGAATATAAAATAAAGCTTGCAGAATAATTGTAACGATAAAACAACATACTACGATGCAGTTTCGGTGTTTTTGGTTTTTATTGTTTTTTCCCACAGCGGTACAATTGCTCCCTTGTTATTTCAACATACTAAACATCAGAAGAAAGTGTTATTGATGGCGCATTAATTCAAAAACAATTACACATTGAAATGAACAATGCAATCCGTGCTTATCAAACATTTCAGAAAAACGAGCGGCTTCAGGTTAATACCTCACAACGACAACTTTTTTTAATGTCTGCTATAGGGTTAAAGAAGTGTTTCTTATCTTCAACATATCAAAAAATGTTTGGTTTTTTACATAAACCATTCATAATGTTAGATGTCAAGCAAAAAATTAAAATGGCAATTTTATCCATAGCTTAAGAATTTTACGTAACGTACATAAACAATATCACCTTCTTTTTTTCTTTAGTGATATTTTAACTTGATTCTGAATAAAACAAAATTGTTATTTGACAAAAAATACACTTATGATATACTTCCTCAAAATAATTAAGACCCCCTCAGTTATACATTCAAGTGTTAAATTGCTACTGGAGATTACTTATGCACCTTCGATGGAAAAGTTATATTTTCCTCTGTATTATTACCGTCTTTTATTTATGTGGTTGCTATGCCCCACCCACTTTCAAACCTGTAACTATAATGAAACCTCCAAAAAAACCAGAACCCTACATATATAGTCAATTGGATCGTTACTACGTACGTGACTGGAAGTACATTGTTATTCATCACAGTGCTTCAGAATCTGGCAGTGCCGCTGAGTTTGATAAATATCACAGGGAAAAACGGGGATGGGAGAATGGACTAGGCTATCACTTTGTGATAGGAAACGGAAAAGGCTCTGGCGATGGACAGATTGAGATTGGCAATAGATGGGTAAGTCAGATAGACGGCGCTCATGCAGGCGTCCAAGAATATAATCACTATGGCATAGGAATATGTCTTGTCGGAAATTTTAACGATTCATACCCAACAGCAGCACAGATGGCTTCACTTTCAATGTTAGTAGAATATCTCCAGGAGCGATGCCATATTCTATCAGAAAATATTATAATGCATAGACATTTCAGGGAAACAGAATGCCCCGGAAGAAATTTTCCATATTATAAATTACTCGCTCATACTGTCCGATATTGATTTAATAAAATAATTTGATTCATTTTATCAACAAATCTGCCTCATTAGTTTCCTGTTGATTTGTTACAAAAATTAAATGATACCTATCCGAGACCGAAATCCGTCTGGCACATTTCCGCTTGTTACCGTTACCATAATTGCTATAAATGTCCTAGTTTTTCTTCTTGAGGTCTCTTTAGGCAGAAAACTAGATTCATTTCTTTTTCAATTTGGCGTCGTTCCAATCAAAGTATTTTATTCTTCTGACATACCTGATTCCACCATCGTAAATACCTATTTCCCTTTTTTAAGCTTCATGTTCCTTCATGGAGGGTTTATTCATCTTATAGGTAATATGTGGTATCTGTGGATTTTTGGGGATAATATTGAAGACAGACTCGGAAGGTTCAAATTCATAATGTTCTACCTAATCTGTGGCATCGGATCAGCAGTTGTGCATGTCTATCTCAATAGCCAATCCGGAGTCCCCTGTGTAGGCGCCAGCGGAGCAATTGCCGGTGTGCTCGGCGCTTATATGGTTACATTCCCAAGGGCGCGTGTATTAGTTCTTGTGCCTCTGTTTATCGTCTGGCAATTTCTTGAATTACCGGCGCTTATTGTGCTGGGGTTTTGGTTCCTCATTCAATTCTTCAGCGGCACGGCATCAATTTCCTCCGCTCACGGTGGAGGTGTGGCATGGTGGGCACATATTGGAGGATTCGTTTTGGGTATCATCCTTATAAAAATATTTCCAAAATCGCGCCACAAGTACTCATAAGATTAGCAAGGCATCATGTTTACTTTTTATAGTAACACACTTTGTAAATAAGCGTATTCAATAATAAACAGATTAATTCCTTTTGTTACATAGCTCCATCCTCTTTTTACGTTTTTTATTTATGGCATGGCATATCAGTTAATTTAAACAAATCAGGCTGTCAGCGCCAACCTCAGCAAATGCAACATTCTTTAGGATAGTTAAAGACGCACATCATTAATCATTCATTCCCTTAAATTACAGCCTTTAAGAATTGTTACAAAATATTTTTAAAAATATTCTTGACAATTTTTTGTTTTTCTATAATATCGTTCATTATGTTGAGAATGAGTCTCATTATAATTTTTAGGGGGGATGTGATTATGCGGTATTTTATTTTAGTTGTAATATCTTTGGCTATGTCTTCTTTTGTTGTTGATGCCTTTGCGCAGTCTTCAGAAACGAAGTCGTTGGAAACGAAGGTTGAAACACTTGAAAAGGAATTGACTGAATTAAAAAACTTACTAAAGCAGCAGATTGAAAAGGATGTTCAAAAAGAAAAGGAGATTGCATTAATAAAAGAAGAGGTTCAGAAAAAAGAAACAGAAACCGACGCGGGAAAAGCGTCTGTTGAATCAGGAGACCTCTACTATGCCAAGAAGAGCGCGGAATTTAAAGACAAAAAACTTGCCCCCGCCTTTTCCGATCAATACACAAAACCATTTGCGAGGAGATTTGGCAGGAATACGTATGTCGGTGGTTATATGGATTTCCAGTTCAGGGCATCGGAAGAGGATAGTAAAAATGGTTTTGACCAGACAAGGTTTATACCATTTATATTTTCCGATATCTCAGACCGTGTAAAACTTGCATCAGAAATAGAATTCGAGCATGGCGGCATATCTGAAGAAAGTGACGGAGAAGTCAAACTTGAATTTGCAACAATTGATTTTTTAATTACAGATTGGATTAACTGGAGGGGTGGAATCATTCTGTCGCCGTTAGGAAAATTTAACCTTGTTCACGATTCGCCATTACAGGATTTGACCGAACGCCCATTGGTAAATCAATATATTATTCCTACTACCCTTAGCGATATGGGAATGGGCTTTTTTGGAAGTCTTTATCCATCAGAATTGAGCAAGCTGGATTATGAGATTTATGTTACTAATGGCGTATTTCACGGTTTAGATGCTGATGGTACGTCACACTTTGAGGTTGAAGAAGGAATAAGGGAGACCAGAAATGATTTTCCATTTGATGACTATAACCAAAGCCCCGGCGTTGTGGGGCGTGTGGCATTTAGTCCATTTATAGGATTAGAATTTGGCGGCTCTGCTTATACAAGCAGATATGATGAGAATAATGAAAACCAACTGACCATTCCAGCATTTGATTTTGCCTATCAAAAAGGCCCATTTGAATTTGTAGGCGAAGGGGCTTATGCATTTTTAGAGACAAATGATTTCGCCGAGGATGCTGGTATCACTGATGATATGTGGGGATATTATTTAGAAGCCCGCTATCACTTTATGCCTTCAGGATTAAGAAATTTAGCACCAAAGTTTTTTACAGAAAACTCAACTTTTACAGGCGTTCTTAGATGGGATCAGGTAGAAACTGCCGGGTTGGAAAACGGCGAAGATCTTCATTGGCTAAGAAATCGCATTACACCTGGATTGAACTACCGTTATACCGAAGATACTGTTTTTAAATTAGATTATCAGATTAACATAGAAGAAAGAGATATGGAGGATATAGCCAATAACGCATTCTTGTTCTCTGTCGCAACTTATTTTTAGTCCAATCTCCGTGTTAAACCAGACTCCAGTGAAAACATAAGACTGAAGTAACCCTTCCAAGCCCTTTTAAATCTTATAGGGCTTGGATAGGTTTATAAGTTTATAGTTTGTTGGACACATAAAAAAGTATCAATACCTTGCGCGGTGTCATTCTTCGGCTTATTTATACAGGAGAAATGCCTTGCGAAAAACAATTCGGAAAAAGCCGGTTTTGCATTTACCTGACAATATAGAAATTATTATTTTTGATTTATATTGAGAATGAGTCTTAGTGCATTATAGGAGGATTGTATGAATTTCCCATTAAGGTTTGTATTCATATGTTTTATATTTGCGTTAACATTGTACATGTCAAAAAGGGCTGATGCTTTACCCATTTTTGCAAGGAAATATCAGACGTCATGCACCACTTGCCACTGGGCAACTTTCCCTGCTTTGAATCCCTTTGGTAAGGCTTTTAAAGACAATGGCTACAGATTTCCAGAGGATGATGAGGTATACGTAAAAGACTCACCTGTGGCACTGGGTGGAGAGGCATGGAAAAAGGTCTTCCCCAATACTGTATGGCCATCTACGATAGCTCACTTACCTCCCATAGCCTTGTTAGTTACATCAGAGTTTACAGTTAATCCAAAGAACTCTAGCGGTAAAACAGCTTTTGATGGTATTGGAGAGTTAGAATTACTTACGGGAGGAACGCTAGGAGAAAGTTTTGCATGGTTTGGAGCTGCACCATTATTTGAGAACGAAGGGTCAACTAAAGGGAGTGAGACACATGTGGAACGTTTATTTGGGGTCTATAGTCCGACACTTTTTGAGAATAGAGGACTATTTAACGTCGAATTCGGGAGATTTGAACCCCGTGCAACACCTAGATCTGAAAATCTATCCATTATTGGTACAACCCCATACCTCTTTAGTACTTGGGCTACACTGCCCACGGCCAATTTTACTACCTTCTTTCCTTTTCAGAATGGGGTGGAATTCTTTGGCGGCAAGAATGGGCCAAAGGGGAACGGAGGCCTCCTGTGGTCGGCTGGCATCGTAAATGGTGAGCCTCAAGAAGATGCTTTGGGTGTATGGGAAGAGAATACGGTAAACTTTGGAAGTACAATTGTGGAGAATACTGAGACCAATGTTCAAAGTGCTGATAATCCTTTTGACGTAAATAACAGCAAGGACTACTACGCCCGCATCTCCTATAAGATAGGTGGTATGGGAGTGTTAGGGGGTGGTACGGTAGAGGAGTCCAAAAAGGCTACTGAAAACTGGCAGGAGAAATCCCTTACTCTTTCTGGCTTCTTTTACAGAGGAAATGCGGGATTCTTCAATGATCCGGTTGGTGGAACAGGTTTCCATAACAGTGGAAATCATTTCTGGCGATATGGCATGGAAGCCGACTTTTACTGGTGGAACTTTAACCTCTTTGGAGCTGCTACCTACTTCAGAGACAGAACCGACAGTGATGTAACCATAGAGGATAAAAGCGGTCAGAACTTTGATGCCGACCTCTATACTGCCGAACTCAGATGGGTAGCCTTACCATGGATTATCCCAGCAGTCCGCTTTGAGAACATGAACCCGTCTTACGATGCCGGGGACATCGACAGCTTTAACCGATACAGTACTGACATTACTGTCCTCATCAGGGCCAACATAAAATTTGTTGTTGGGGCAGCCTTTGCAGACGGAAATGCCCCAAAGTCAGCTTTTTTTGACGACTCCTACAGGATGGGTATGGTAATAGGATTCTAAGAATACTGTTGACTATGAAAAGGTATTACATGGTATTAAAAAGATATGGTGTAGTCCTCCTGAGTTGTGTATTTCTTAGCGCTTCGTTACATGCAGCCGAAGAAATATCACCAGGAGTTAAGGGAATGAGTGAAGAAGAATTTACTGCTGCTAAAGAAGTATTGACCGTCAAATATGTACAAATTGACAAACCTTATCGCATGGATGTGGAATCATTAAGAGGCGCATTTAAAGATGCAAAGACAGTTAAGGTTACGCTCCAGAAACAGGACAAGGCGTTTCCTAATGGTGGTGGTTCTGTCAATAGTGCTGAGGTAAAGGCGATTCATGATGGAATTATGATTTATTTCCAGATTTCATGGAAAGATCCAACAAAGAATGCCAGAGCAATTGCAGTTCAGGAGTTTAGAGATGCTGTGGCTTTAATGTTTCCTTTAGGTGTAGTGGATATAACTCCAGCGGAACATTTTAGCCCAAGGATGGGAGACAGGGAAAAACCCGTAAACATCTGGCATTGGAAGGCAGACTGGGAGGCAGATTTGCTTGCTAAGGATGAGCTAGAAGATATGCAGAAGCGATATCCGAATATGCACGATGATTTTTATTTGAATCCTTACAGCCCATACAATTATCAGGAATTGATGACCAGTGTAGAACATTTGTCGGGAGGGATAGCTGCCAATAACCTGCTTTCTCAGCCAGAAAGAGGAAGGACAGTAGAGGATTTAAACGCAGAAGGTTTTGGCACGCTTACCACACAAGACCATCAGGACGTGAATGGATGTAGTAAGTATAAGGATGGGATATGGACTGTAATTATGTATCGTTCATTAATTACAAAAGACCATGATGATATACAGTTCGTTCCTGGCGGAAAAACATATTTCAATATGGCGGTATGGGATGGTGGGCAAAAAGACAGAAACGGGCAAAAGAGTATATCCGTTCAATGGCATCCTATGGTGCTGGAACGGATTGGAAATTAACAAATTACTTTTATGTTTGTCATCTTTATACGAACAAACTTTTATTATTTAATCAGAAGGAGGATTCTAAAAAATGTCCGCACTTATTGTTGGTGGTGATCATTTGGGTAGTATTCCAAAGGAGCTTGATAAAATTGGGGTTAATGAGATTAAGCATCTGACTGGCAGGAGTGGGCAGAAGATACGCGACGGAATTCCTGAAACGATGGACTTTATAATTATGCTTTACGACTTTGTAAACCATAATCTTGCGCATAAAATAAAGAAGCATGCTGAGAACAAGGGAATTCCAATAGTATATGCAAAAAGGTCTTGGTCGTCTATATATCAAAAAATGAAGGATTCGCAGAATCAGTTTACGAAAAAAGGATTGCGAATACCTTTGAGTTAACCAATAAAACAATTTCAAGAAAGGGACACATATGAGGAATTAATACATTCAGGAAAATTAATATAATTAGCAAATACGTTGCTTTAACCATGAGATAATTGTCTCGAAAGGCTGAACAAAGTATTTGTAAAAGAAGATTATATCTGTTAATATTTTTAACATTATGGACAAAAAAGGATTATCGTATGCTGGATATATTGCTATTATGACGTCGTTAACGATAGCCCTATTTACCATCATTCTAACGGGATGCGCTACAGGTAGCCGTGGGCATAGAAACATGACAAGTGTTTCCGATTACTTTGACAAAGATATAGAAACTGTCTGGAATGCCTTAATTCAAGCGACAGAAGGAATTCCAATTGAAGTTAAAGACCATGAAAATGGGGTTTTAAGAACTAAATGGGGCAAGGGATGGTCGAAGACTAAGACCACGGGGTTGTTTTTGGAAGGACAATGGCAAGAACGTTACCGTTTAATTATTAGAGTAACAGGCGAACAAAACAAGACTTATGTTTCCGTAAATGCACAAGTGGAAACGAAGGCTCCCGGCGGCAGTCAGGCATACCGATGGACTAGAGTTGTATCAGATGGCACTATTGAGCGGGAATTTTTGAAAAAATTAGAAGATATAATAGGCAGTTCATGAAGATTGTATAAAGCGTAAATATGCGCAACAGAATATAAGATTTTCCCCATTCTCAAACAGGTGCATTGAGAATGCTGTTCTTAAAGGGACACTATGATAACTAGACGAAGCTTCTTAATAGCGGTATCAATTTTTCTGCTATTTTTCCCAGTTTTATATATTTCAAATATAGCAAAGGCTCAAACAGAGCCAGAGCCTGCCGACAATTTTCAACTCCAGGTTTATCTTACAGAGGAAC